>JACRCY010000639.1 GCA_016218785.1 Deltaproteobacteria bacterium | reverse complement strand
GCTCCGCCGCCACCGGCGGCGCCCCCGGCGCCGCCACCGTTGCCGGCGCCCGCGCCAATCGCCACCGCGCCGCTGCCGCCGCCGGCCCCGTTCCCGCCCCCCCCGGCGCCACGCGAGGCCGAGCCGGAGGACGGGCGTCCCACCACCGCCGTAGCGGCGCAGCCGGCCCCGGCGGCCCTGGCGTCGGGCGCGACGCTCGTCGAGGAGGCAACCGCGCGGCTCGTGCTGGTGCAGAGCGACGGCTCCGATGGCGCCGTCTACTCGCTCGCGGGGGATCAGGTCGACATGGGCCGCTCCGAAGGCGCGCTGACCTTCGCCGACGACCGCTTCCTGGCGCCACGCCACGCGCGGCTGGAGCGCCGCGAGGACCGCTGGGTCATCTCGCCGCTCGAGTCCCGCAACGGCGTGTTCGTGCGGCTCCGCGAGCCGGTCGACCTCGGTGAGCAGGACACCTTCCTGGTCGGCAAGCAGGTCTTCCGCTTCGAGCGCGTGCCGGACATCGAGCGTGACCCGGCGGCGGCCATCGAGCACGGCGTGCACCTGTTCGGCACGCCCGGGAAGCAGCCGTGGGCGCGCCTGTTCCAGGTGACCACCTCGGGCGTGTCGCGCGACATCTTCTACCTGGCGCGAGCCGAGATCATCCTCGGGCGCGAGGAGGGCGACTACATCTTCCCCGACGACGAGTTCATGAGCCGTCGCCACGTGGCCATCTCGGAGAGCCGGGGGCGGGCACGAATGGACGACCTGGGGAGCTCGAACGGCACGTACCTGCGCCTCCGCGGCGAGCGCGAGCTCAGGCCGGGCGACATGATCCGCCTCGGTGACCAGCTGCTGCGTTACGAGACCCTTACGTAGACACGAGGGGGCATGGCCCCGACAGCCGAAATCACGGTGGAGGTCTTCGGCCGCACCGACATCGGGCTGGTCCGGGAGCACAACGAGGACAACTACCTCGTCGCGGACCTGACGCGCCACGAGCGGAGCCTGAAGCCCGAAGCCCGGCAGTACACCCTCGCCGAGGGGGGTGCCCTGTTCGTCGTGTGCGACGGCATGGGCGGCGCGGTGTGCGGGGAGGTGGCCAGCCAGATGGCCATCGACACCGTGTACGAGCTGATGCAGGGCGGTGCGCCCGGCGCTACCCGCGACGTCTTCTCCCGGCGGCTCCGCGGCGCGGTGCAGGAGGCCAACCGCCGCATCTTCGCCTACGAGCGCGCCGACCACAGCCGCAGCGGCATGGGCACCACCTGCACGGCGGCGGGGCTGGTCGACGGCACCCTCGTCCTGGCGCAGATCGGCGACAGCCGCGGCTACCTCCTGCGCGGCGGCAAGATGGCGCAGGTCACCCGCGACCAGTCCCTGGCCAACCAGTTGATCGAGGCTGGCCAGATGACGCCGGAGGAGGCGCGGGAGTTCGAGCACGCCAACATCATCCTCCAGGCGCTGGGCGTCATGGACCGCGTGGACGTGGTGCTCACCGAGGTGCCGCTCCGGCGCGGTGACGTCATCATGCTCTGCTCCGACGGGCTCTCGGGGCCGGTGCAGGATGCCGACATCCAGGTCCTCCTCGCCGGGGCGCCCGATCCCATGGAGGCGTGCCGGCGGTTGACCGAGGCCTCCCGGACCAACGGCGCACCCGACAACATCACGGTGGTGGTGGCGCGCTTCGGCGGTGCCGGGCTCCCCGAGTCGACCGAGTCCGACGTCGTTCGCTACCAGCCCCACAACCCCGGCCCCGGCGAAGGGGACGAGGTCGACACGGGGCTCGCGGCCGCGGAGCGCGCGGCGGCCGCCGAGGCGGCGGTCGCCGCGCAGTTCGTCCCGGCGGAGCCGACGGGCAAGCTGGACGCCGCGGGCTCCCTCGCCAGGCCCACGTCGGCCGGCTTCCAGGTGGTGGGCGGCACGCCCGCCGCTGGCGCGCCGGCCGGCGGTCCCCCCGCCTCGGCGCCCGGAAGCGGCGAGGCGGCGAACCCGGGCGCGGCGCTCGCCGCCACCGCGGCCGCCTTCGGGCCGACGGGATCACCCTCGGGCACGCACCTCCGCGCGGGACCGGCCTCGGGGCTGACCATGGTGCCGGGCGCGATGATGGGCTACGTCCCGTTCGCGCCCCCGGCTGCCGCGCCCGCCGCCGCGGCGGGTCCGCCGGTCGCCGCGCTCGCCGCTCCGGCCGCGCCCGCCGGGCCCGGACCGGTCACGCTCTACGGCGCGCCGCCGGTCGCCGCGAGCGACGAGGACTACGAGATCCCGCGCCGCCGCATCCCGGTGGTGCCCATCCTCGTCTTCGTGCTCCTGGTGACGGTGCTGATCGGAGTGGGAGGCTACTGGCTCCTCCGGCACGCGTCGAAGGAGGGGGAGGTGGCGCGGGGCGCGCCCACGGCTACCGGGGCGACCGACGGAGCGGCGAGCCCGCCCGCTGGGGCACCCGACACCAGGTCGCCGCCGGCGAGCCAGCCGGCGCTCGCGCCCGACGCCAAGGCGCCAGCGAGCCAGGCCGCGAGCCAGCCTTCGAGTCAACCAACGCGTCCGCCGGCGACGTCGCCGGCCGCTGGAAAGTGACTGCCGGAGAACGTCGAGGACGACAATGAAGACGTGCCCGAAGTGCAAAGCCCAGGTCGAGGACAGCATCAGGTTCTGTGGTGCCTGCGGTTCCGCGGTCGATGCCCCCGCGGCAGGCGCCGCCGCGCCGGCAGCGAAGAAGCCGGTGATGAAGACGATGTTCGTCGGCTCGGGCGCGCTCGGCT
>JACRCY010000645.1 GCA_016218785.1 Deltaproteobacteria bacterium | reverse complement strand
ACCGCGCGTCCTACCGCTGCCGGGAGGTGGCGCGGCGCCGCCCGCGCGCCCGCGGCGAGCGGCAGCGCAGTGGCCGGTGAAGCCGCTCCGGTGGGACCCCGAGGCTGAGGCCGGGGCCGAGCGTCGGAGGCGCGCTGTCGTGCCCGTCACGCGCCCGCCGGGCACGACAGCGCGCGGTTCGACTCGTCGACCAGGGCCTGGAGGCCCTCCGCGTCGCCGGTGACGAAGAGGCGCCGCAGGCGGTCGCCGAAGTCCCGGGCCGGCTGGCCGAGCGCCGCGCCGACCTGGGCGTCGTGGTCGGCGAGGTTGATGCCGATCCCCTGGTCCCGCACCCAGCGCTGCAGGGCGCCGCTCCGCTGCGCGAGGTCGGCCTGCCGCTGGCCGCCCAGCGTGTAGGGCAGCTCGGGCCACAGCGACGGCGGCAGCAGGTGGCGGATCTTGTAGCGCAGGATCAGGCGCCGGTAGGCGTCGTCGTCGACGTCGAGCGCGAACCCGTAGCGGTCGCGCTCTGTCCACCACCGGGTCCGCGGCACGAGGCCCGGAAACCCGACGTTGACCGCCGCCTGCGCGTGCGGGCCGAAGACCTCGAGGAGGAGGCGCTTGGTCTCGGACTCCGTGGCGGCCGTCTCGAAGGGCGCCGGGAAGATGAACGACGCCGCCACGAAGAGACCCGCCCGCAGGCAGGCGTCGAGCGCGTGGCGGAGGGCCTCGCCCGACAGGGACTTGTGCATGGCCCGCTTGAGGATGGCCGTGCTGCCGGACTCCGCGCCCACGAAGAGCCCGAAGCAGCCCGCGGCCTTGAGCGACGAGACCAGGGCCTCGTCGACCGCGCCCGCGTGCAGGAAGGCGCCGAACTGGATGTCCAGCTCCTGGGCGATCAGCCGCTCGCAGATCCCCGTCAGCAGCTCGGGCGGGCTGTAGGTGCCGGCCAGCCGGAAGGCCCGCGTCCCGAAGTGCGACCGGAGCGCGCGGATCTCGGTCACGACCTGGTCCGGAGTGCGCGTGCGCCACTTCGTGCCCTCGATGCACCGGTTGATGCAGAAGGCGCAGCCCATGGGGCAGCCCCGGCTCTCGTCGATGCAGAACAGCCTGATCTTCTCGCCCCGCGCGATTGCGGGATACACCTCGGGGCCGTACTCGGGCAGCGGCAGCGTGGAGAGGTCGCAGGAAGAGCCGGCCGGGGCCGTGGCGCGTGCGCCGCGCACCAGGTTGGGCACCCCGCCCAAGGGGCGCCGGCCCTCGACGTACCGGGCCAGCTCCAGGATGGCCTCCTCGCCGTCGCCGTCCACCACGGCGTCGAAGAGCGGCGCGTCGCTCTGCACGATGTCGCTGCAGTAGTGCACGGCCGGGCCGCCGGCGAAGAGCCGCACGCCCGGGCACGCGGCCCTCAGGCGCGCGGCGAGGCGGAGGCTGCCCTCGTAGCCGTCGCCGTTCCACAGCTTGAAGCCGACGAAGTCGACGCGGCGGGAGCGGCAGTGATCGACGAGCCGCGCGGCCAGGTCATCCGCGACCGGTGACCCCTGCGCGTCGACCCGCCGCGAGAGCGCGACGAGCCGCTCGAGGTCCGCGGGCGCGGGCGCGGGCGCGCCCGCGAGGCGCGGCAGCAGGTCCCCGAGGGCCCGGCGGGTCTCGGGCGGCACCGTCCGCGCCATGGTCTCGGCCGTGTTCAGGTCCCACACCACGCACTCGTGGCCCTCGGCGCGGAGCACCGCCGCCAGGGACGCGAGCCCGTTGTCGGGGAACAGGGACGAGAACGCGTAGGGAGAACCGGCGTACGAGACCAGCAGTCCGTTCGCCATGCATCACCTCTCCGGCACACGGCCGGGCGGACGGTCACTCGCCGTCGGCATAGTAGGTCGCATAGGTGCCGGTGCGATCCAGCACGAACCCCACCGTCGTGGGCCGCGGCGTGACGACCGGGGACTGGCGCCGATCGAGCGCCGCGGTCGCCGCCTTCACGTCGATCACGAAGCGGTGTCGGCACGACACGGTATCCGTCCGCGCCCGGTACTGGCTGAGCGCCGGGCCATCCAGAGCGACTTCGTGACAACTGCTCGTGTAGTGCATGCCGAGGCCCCCGAAATGCTCCTCCATCAGCGCGTAGGGGATGGTCTCGTAGTCCAGGATCTCCAACAACGCGCTCCAAGTGGCGTCGTGCCCCGGGCCAACGGCGGCGAGGTGGTCGCGGACCTGACGCAGGATGTGCGCCGGGCGGGTCTCACCCCCGCCCGCGCGCGCGTCGCCGGCCAGGCGGTGGAGCAGGCTCTCGACGGTGCCATGATACCGCTCGGCACCCGCAAGCACCGCCCGCAGGAATACCAGGGTGCGGGGGAGCAGCTTGTGCACAACCATGTCGTAGTTGATGATCCCTACCAGGCGGTTGGCCTCGTGCTCGCCGATCGCCTTCGGGCGGTGGGCCAGCAGGTTGGGGCTGAGCCGCTTCCGGGGGAGGTATTCGAGATAGTCGCGCAGGTCGCGCACCTCGACGATCATCCCGAAGCGCTCCGGATCGAGCGACACCGGCGTGCACGGATCTGTCGAGAACGCCAGGTAGACGGTTTCGCAGGTGTCGCTCTCGCAGTCGTGCACGAACCGCCGCGTGCTCATCACCGACTCGGTGGTGTCGCCGGGAAGGAAGAAGCCGAAGAAGAGCTGGCAGGCCAGCCCCCGTCGCGCGAGGTGGGCGAGGCACGCCGCGAGCCGCTCGTTGGAGTAGCTGAGCGGGCCCTTCACCGTCTTCCGGATCGCCTCGTCGGCGGAGTCGGGCGACAGGATCAGCATGCCGCGGGCGAACGTGTCGGCAAAGGCGTCGACGAACGCGGCGGACGGCAGCGACCAGGTCTCGAACAGGAGGCCGACGTCCAAGGCCTCGGCGCGTAGCCGGCGGAACAGGTCGAAGTAGTACGGGCCGTTGGGATCCGGGTCCGAGCACAGGTAGAAGTTCGAGAAGCCGTGGTCCAGCGCCAGCCGGATGTCCGCGATCACGCTGTCGAGGGGTTGGAAGGTGACCCCGTGGCGGGCGAAGAGCGTCCGTTGGGCGACGGAGTTGCCGCCGCACAGGGCGCAGTCGTAGACACAGCCGCGCGTCGGCGCCAGGCACAGCACGCCCCGCTCGTCGAAGTCGAAGCGGTCCTTGAAGGCCTTGGTCGGGTAGTAGAGCGCCTTGGGTGAGTCGTGGTTCTTCAGGAGCGGGAGGTTCATGAAGCGCAGCTCGCCGAACAGCGCCTCGCCCATGACGTGAGTGAACGGCGTGGCGGCGATGGCCCCGTGCCGATCGCGGTAGACGAGGTTGGGCACGTGCCCCCAGCCTCCGTGGCGGCGGCCGAGAAACGCCGCGCAGAGCGCGAGCAGCGGCACCTCGCCGTCGCCCCGGATCACCACGTCGACGTCAGGATGGTCCCGGATGAGGTCCCGGGCGAAGCAGCTCGCGGCGAAGCCGCCGAGCACGATCAGCGCGTCCGGCAGCCGTCGCTTGAGCTCGCGCGCGAGGTCGAGGCTGTCATTGAGCTGGAAGAACCAGTGCACGGATATCCCGATGATCCGGGCACCCGTCGAGGCGGCGTAGTCGACCACGTCGAAGTCCGGCGCATGGCTCTGCTCGATCGCCAGGTTGACGACCTGGACCGCGAAGCCGTGCCGTTGGAGGTAGTCCGCCATGCCCAGCAGGCCCACGGCCGCCGCTCGAATCGGCCGGTGGATGTTGGTCGTGGGGTGGTGGAGGAGGAGGACGTCGTAGGTCGTCGCCATGTTCCGTCACCTGCCCGGCGCAACAAGAGAATGCCAGTCGCGGATGACGGTCAAGGGCGAAGTCGGCCTCCGGGGCGCGCGGCGCGCCACCCCGCTACTCCTTGCGCCGGCCCGGCTGGACCACGCCCCAGGCGATCAACTGATCGCGGTAGGTGTCGTACGGGAGCTGGAGGCGGCGGGCGGCCTCGGCCATGTTGCCGCCGCAGGCCTCCAGCGCATGGGTGAAGTGGGCGCGCATGACCTCGTCGAACGGGCGGATCCGGTCGGGCGTGGGCGCGGGCAGCGCCGGCCCGGCGCCGGCGCCGCGGGCCATGGCCTGCTCCAGCTCCTGGGTGCGCCGCAGCTCGCGCTGCAGCTCCTCGTGCTGGCGCCGGAGGTCGCCGATGGCCAGCGCCCGGGTCACCGCGTCCGGGAGCACCAGGGTCAGGTCCGCGAGCTTGCTCACGTAGTCGAGGGCACCCAGCCGCGTGCACTTGAGGACCAGCGAGAGCTCGGGCTGCACCGTGAGCATGATGACGCCCAGCCACGGCCAGCGCTCGCGGATGCGCTCCAGCGCCTGATCGCCCTGCAGGGTCTCCGGCGGGAACGTGATGTCGAGCAGCACCAGGCTGACGGAGGTCGCCTGCTCGGCGAGCAGCTCGAGCGCCGCCTCGCAGGAGTTCGCGGCGAGCACGTCGTAGCGGTCGCGCAGCAGCCGCGCCACCGACCGGCGGAACAACCGCTCGTCGTCGACGATCAGGATCTGCCGCTTGGGCTCCGCCGCCCTGGCCGCGTCACCCGCCCGGCGGCCGCCGGCCGGCGCCGCCGCGCGGCAGGGTGAACACGAACGCCGCCCCGCCGCCCGCCGGCTCCTCGACGTGGATGCTGCCGCCGTGCGCCTCGATCACCAGCCGGCAGAAGGCCAGCCCCAGGCCGGCGCCCCGCGCCGCCTCCTTCGCGTCGAGCTGCACGTAGGGCTCGAAGATCCGTTCGCGTGCCGCCGGGGGCACCGCCGGTCCGCGGTTCACGACGCTCACCCGCACGGTCTCCCCCGCGGGGGCCACGTCCACGACCACGGCCGCGCCGCGCGGCGAGTGGCGCAGCGCGTTGCCGACCAGGTTGGCGAGGACGCGCTCCACGAGCGCGCGGTCGGCCGTGACCTCCGCGTCGAGCGCCCCCTCGAGCGCGAGCGGCACCCCCGCCGCGGCGCACTCGTAGCGCAGGTCGAGCTGGAGGCGGGCGAGGAGCTCGCGCAGGCCGAAGGTGGCGCGGGCCACGACCAGGCGCCCCCGCTCGCACCGGTCGACGTCGAGGAGGTCGCGCAGCATGGCGGCGATGCGGCGCACCTCGTGCTCGGTCTCGAGGGCCAGGGCGGCGGCGTTGTCGCCGGCGGGGTCGCCCCCGATGGTCGTCCGCAGCAGCTCCAGGTTCGCGAGCGCGGCCGTGAGGGGGCTGCGCAGGTCGTGCACCAGGAAGCCGGCGAAGTCGGCCCGCAGCCGCAGGCCCCGCCGCCGCTCCTCGAGCGTCCGCACCAGGCCGCGGGACCGCAGCAGCGCGCCGCAGCGCGTGGTGAGCTCGTCCGGGTCGAACGGCCGGGTCAGGTAGTGGTCGGCGCCCGCCGCGTACGCCGCCAGCCGCTCGGCGTGATGGCCGCCCACGCTGACCGCGACCACGGGCACGAGGTGGGTCGCGGCGCCCTCCTTCAGGCGGCGGCACAGCGCGAGCCCCGCGCCCGCGGGCGGCTCCACGTCGACCAGGATCAGGTCGACCCGGCCCTCGTGCGCCATGGTCACGAGCGTGTCGGCGTCGGGCACCTCGACCGTGAGCCAGCGGGCCGCCTCCAGCACCGCCACCAGCCACGACCGCAGGGACACGTCGAGGACCGCCACCGCGACCCGCGCGTCCGCCGGGGGGCGCACGCCCAGGTTGGCGGTCGCCACCGCCAGCCGCGCGTCGCGCCGTGCGCACTCGGGGCCCGTCGCCATGGGTTGCCTGTCCACTGCCGCCCGCCCGCCGCCGCCGCGTTTTCGGATATCGCCGGTGTGACCACGCGGGGACGCTCCCGGGAGGCGTCGCGATCACTGGCCATAGAAAAACACACCCCAGCGAACGAATCAAGAGAGAATGGTGCCGGCGCCACGCGCGACCCAGGGATGACGCTCGCGAGCCCGCACACCGGCGCGCGCCTCGGTGCGCCCCGGCGAGAGACCAAGGCACCGACGGCCGCTTGCCGCACAAGACCGGAGGATCACTGCCTCGCTCGCGACACCCAGGAGGTCTGCGAGGAACTCGAACGGCCTCGTCTGGTGATGGAGAACGTCCTTGGCGTACACAAGCTCAAATGT
>JACRCY010000642.1 GCA_016218785.1 Deltaproteobacteria bacterium | reverse complement strand
GCTGCGGCCGTCGGCTTCGCCGCAGGCGGGGCCGCCGCGCCCGCTGGCTTCGCCGCGGGCGGGGCGGCTGCGGCCGCCGGCTTCGCGGCCCCGGGGGCTGGCGGCTGCGCGGACGCCGGGCCCGGTTTCTGGACGGGCGCCACGGGCGGGCCGGCCGGACCCAGCCGCTCCCGTGCCGTGGTGAGCAGCGCAGTCACCTCGGCGTCGTCGGGGTAGATCGACGAGGCGCGCTGCAGCGCCTGCTGCGCGCGGTTCGCGTCGCCGCGCTCCAGCAGCGCCGCGCCGAGCAGCAGCAGCGTCTCCCGGCCATTCGGGTCCTGCTTGAGCAGCTTGGTCAGCTCGACGATGGCATCCGCCGGCCGCTTGAGCTTCAGGCACGCGCGGGCGAGGACGAGGCGCGCTTCCACGGCGTCCGGGTGCGCGGCCAGCCCGCGCCGACAGACATCGACGGCTTCCTGGTACCGGTCCGCCTCGAAGAGCGCGATGGCCAGCGGGACGAAGACCAGTGAGCGCGGGTCCGCCCTCAGCTCTGCCTGATAGCGCTCGACCGGCTCGGACGGGTTGCCGGGCGCGTCGTCCTGGGGAGGCGTCATGTCGGGGTAGCGGACCCTAAGCTCCACGAAACTCTATCGTTTTCGTCGTGGATTGGCAAGCGAGCGCATGCTCAGGGCCGCACCTCGAGACGGCCGCGCAGGCGGTCCAGCGTACGCGGCCCGATCCCGCGCACGCGTCGCAGCTCCTCGACGGTCGCGAACGGCCCCTGCGCCCGGCGCGACTCGACGATCCGCTTCGCGAGCGCCGGCCCGATGCCAGGGAGCGCCCGGAGCTCGGCCTCGTCGGCGCGGTTGGGATCGATCGGCACCCGGAGGGTGCGGAGCGCGAGCGCGGGGAGCCGGTCACGCTCTACCCGGCACGCCGGCTGCCCCCCCGGCCGGTCTCCGGCTCCACCTCGGGTGTCGGAGCGCACCACCGTCAGGCGGTCTCCGGGGGCGACCGCCGACGGGAGGGACGCGGGGAGGCACCGCGCGCCCGCTGCCCGCAGCGCGTCGACCGCCGTGGCCGTCGGGCCGAGGCACACCACGCCCGTCCCCCTGGCCTCCCCGGCCACGGCGACGGGACGGTGGCACGGGGGCGGCGCGGTCGCGGGCCTCGCCGGGTCCGTCGCGGCCCGCCACCCCAGGCCGGCGGCGGCCACCAGCACCAGGAGGGCCACGGTGCGTCGCGCGTGCTCGCTCACACCCCGGGTATCGGCCACGACCGCCGTCCGGTTGCGTGCTTCCCGGCTAGGTGCTGGGGCACTGCGGGCCGGGCAGGCAGGTCCAGTGGTCCCAGCCGAACTCCATGGAGAAGCAGCAGCTCTCTCCCGCGCGGGTGCAGTCGGCGTTCGAGTGGCAGAGCGCCCTCCCCGCGGGGCAGGAGCCAGCCACGCAGTAGGTCTGCATGATCGCCCCGGACGGCATGCAGCACTGCTGGTTGTAGCCGCAGTCCTCGGGCCCGTCGCAGCGGGCGCCGAAGTCGCAGTGCGGCCCGACCACGTCGACGGCCACGCACTCCTGGACCGGCGCCGAGCCGGAGACACAGCAGAACTCCTCGCCCGCGACGCAGATGCCCCAGCCGCACGGGATGCCGTAGTAGCCGCCGCCGTCGGGCGGCGCACCGTCACGCTGCAGGACGTCGGGGGACCCCCCGTCGGGGCGAGGCGCGCCGTCGGTGGCGGCGACGTCGGCGCCGATGCCGTCGGGCGGCGCCCCGCCGTCGTGGTCGCCGAAGGGCCCCGCGGGCCTCCCGCCACACGCCGCGCCGAGGAGCATGGCGCATGCGACCCACACGGTGCTCCGCCTCATCGCCGTACCTCCGTTGCGAGGGCCCGACCGGGCCTCTGGGGGTAGCCTACCGCGGCGCGCGGCTTCGTGCACGGGGAGTCGCACGGCGGGGGCGCGCGGCCTTGGGCCGGGTGCCGGCCGGCGGCTGGCCGAGGCCGAAGCCCGCGTGCAGGATGCGCACCGCCAGCTCGGCGTACTTCGCCTCGATCACGCACGAGATCTTGATCTCGGAGGTCGAGATCATCGCGATGTTGATGCCCTCGGCGGCGAGCAGCTCGAACATGCGCGTGGCCACGCCGGCGTGGCTGCGCATGCCGACCCCGACGACCGACACCTTGGCGTAGCTGTCGTCCGCCTGCACGCCGCCCTTGACCAGGTCGCGGCACTCGGCTTTCAGCGTGGCCACGGCGCGCTTGAGATCGCCGCGGGGCACGGTGAAGGTCACGTCGGCGCGGCCGTCGGCCCCCAAGTTCTGCACGAGCGTGTCGACCACCACCCCGACCTCCGCGAGCGGCTTGAACATGGCCGCCGCGACCCCGGGCAGGTCGGGCACGTCGAGCACGGTGATCTTGGCCTCGTCGCGAGCGCAGGTGACCCCGGCGACCAGCACTTCCTCCATCGGACCCTCCTCCGGCACGACCCAGGTGCCCGGGTTGTCGTTGAAGCTGGAGCGCACGTGGATGCGCACGCCGTGCTTCATGCCCAGCTCCACCGAGCGGATCTGCAGCACCTTGGCGCCCAGGCTGGCCAGCTCCAGCA
Source organism: Deltaproteobacteria bacterium (assembly GCA_016218785.1). Lineage (GTDB taxonomy): Bacteria > Myxococcota_A > Polyangia > JACRCY01 > JACRCY01 > JACRCY01. The sequence continues at coordinate 1,917 of JACRCY010000642.1, read as the reverse complement.
TCTCCTCGTCGGAGATGCGCTCGATCTTGCGCGCGTCGGGGCACACGCTCGGGTCGGCGGTGTAGACGCCGTCCACGTCGGTGTAGATCTCGCAGACGTCGGCCTTGAGCGCCGCGGCCACGGCCACCCCGCTGGTGTCGGAGCCCCCGCGGCCCAGGGTGGTGATGTTCCCGTGCTCGTCGGTGCCCTGGAAGCCGGCGACGATGGCGATCGTGCCCTCGCTCAGCGCTCGGGTGATCCGCGCGCCGTCGACGTCGCGGATGCGGGCGCGCGCGAAGGCGCTGTCGGTGAGGACCCGCACCTGGTGACCCAGGAACGACTGCGCCTTGCCGCCCAGCGCCTGGATCGCGAGCGCCAGCAGCCCCACCGACACCTGCTCGCCGGTCGCCGCGATGACGCCGCACTCGCGCTCGTCGGGCTCGGGGGCGATCGCGCGCGCCCGCGCGAGCAGCCGGTTGGTCTCCCCGGCCATGGCCGACACGATGACCACCACCTCGTGCCCCCGGCGCTGCGTGGCGAGGCACCGCTGCGCCACGGCCCGGATGCGCTCCACCGACCCGACCGACGTCCCGCCGTACTTCTGCACCACCCGCATGGGCTTGAATGGTGCTGAAGCGGGGCGCGCGGGTCAAGGAATGACCGCGGGTCCGTGGCGAGCGGGTCCGTGGCGTGCCCGAGTTGACAGGGGTACGTGCGTGTGCCAGCGTCGGGGACCGCTGCCGTCCCGGCATGAGGTGGCGGCAGTCGCCGTCACGATGACCGCCATCCTCGGCATCTCCGCCTTCTATCACGATTCGGCCGCGGCCCTGGTGGTCGACGGCGAGGTCGTCGCCGCGGCCCAGGAGGAGCGCTTCACCCGCAAGAAGCACGACGCCGACTTCCCCGCTCACGCCGTCCGGTACTGCCTCGAGCACGCCGGCCTCGACGCCGCCCGGCTCGACGCGGTCGGCTTCTACGAGAAGCCGCTGGTCAAGTTCGACCGGCTCCTCGAGACGTATCTCGCCTTCGCCCCGCGCGGCTACCGCTCGTTCCTCAAGGCGCTGCCGCTCTGGCTGAACAAGAAGCTGCACCTGCCGCGGGAGATCCGGCGCGAGCTGGGCGGCGGCTACACGCGGCGCGTCCTCTTCTGCGAGCACCACGAGGCGCACGCCGCCAGCGCCTTCTTCCCGTCGCCGTTCGCCGAGGCCGCGATCCTGACCATGGACGGCGTCGGCGAGTGGGCCACCTCGAGCATCGGCGTCGGCCGCGACAACACGGTCGAGCTCCTCGCCGAGCAGCACTTCCCGCACTCGCTCGGGCTGCTCTACTCGGCCTTCACCTACTTCACCGGCTTCCGCGTCAACTCGGGCGAGTACAAGCTGATGGGCCTCGCCCCCTACGGCGAGCCGAGGTACGTCGACCGCATCCTCCACCAGCTCATCGATCTCAAGGAGGACGGCTCGTTCCGCATGGACCAGTCCTACTTCGACTACTGCGCCGGCCTGGTCATGACGTCGCGCAAGTTCGACGCCCTGTTCGACGGCCCGGCGCGCCCGCCCGAGTCGCCGCTCGGCGAGCGCGAGATGGACATCGCCGCGTCCATCCAGGTGGTCACCGAGGAGATCATCCTGCGCATGGCGCGGCACGTCCACGCGGAGACGGGGATGAAGCACCTCTGTCTGGCGGGGGGCGTGGCGCTCAACTGCGTCGCCAACGGCCGGCTGCTCCGCGAGGGGCCCTTCGAGCGCCTCTGGATCCAGCCGGCGGCCGGCGACGCCGGCGGCGCGCTGGGCGCAGCGCTGTACGCCTGGCACCAGATCGCCGGCCACGAGCGCGCGCCGGACGGGGAGCGCGACGCGATGCGGGGCGCCTACCTGGGGCCCGCCTTCGACGACGACGAGATCCGCACCTTCCTCGACGCGCGCGGGGCCCCCTACG
>JACRCY010000641.1 GCA_016218785.1 Deltaproteobacteria bacterium | reverse complement strand
CGTCCATCATCGTGACGCCGATCTCGAGGATGCGGTGCAGCGTCTCGACCAGGTCCTCCCACGCCTGCCCGGCGCGGTGGATGGCGGTGATGGCGCGGAGCGCCTCGAGGTCGCCCGGGTCGATCTCGAGCACCTTCTGCCACGACTCGAGCGCGTTGCGGTCGCGCTCCAGCTTCTCGCGGTAGATGACGCCGAGGCGCTTGAGCACCGGGATCTGGTCGCTGGGCGTCGGGATGATGCGCACGCAGCGCTCGAGGACGTCGGTGAGCTCGCGGAAGAGCTCGCCCGCCTCGAACAGGCCCCCCAGCTCCCACAGCGCCGTCGGATCCTCGCCGCGGAGGTCGATGACCCGGTTCCACAGGTCCACGGCGCGGTCGCGGTCGGCCAGGGTGTCCGACGCGATCTTGGCCAGGTGGGCGTAGCAGTCGGCCACCGCCTCGTCGCCGACGGCGATGTCGACCATCTTCTCGTAGATGCCGTACAGCTCGGCCCAAGATTCGCGCTTGTAGTAGACGCGCTCGAGGGCCTCGAGGGCGCGCTTCTCGCGGGAGTCGGTCTCGAGGATCTGCTGGAAGCACTCGACCGCCTTGTCGGGCTCGTCGAGCGCGTCGGCGTAGCAGGCGCCCAGGCGGTGGTACAGCTCCACCACCTCGGAGGTCGCCTCGGTGATGCCGATGCGGCGCTGGATGATGTGGCTGAGCTCGGCGAACATCCCCGCCTGGCTGTAGATGTAGTCGAGCGCAGCGAGCGCGGTCGAGTCCTGCTACTCCCGCTCGATGACGCGCAGGTAGGCCTCCTCGGCCCGCGCGCGGTCGCGGATCTCCTCGTCGAGGACGCGCCCCAGCTTGAGGCCGATGACGCGCTTCTCCTCGCGGCCGCAGGCCCCGAGCACGTCGCTGTAGACCGCCGCCAGCTCCTCCCACTGGTGGGTCTGGCCGGCCAGCCGCTCGAGCTCCTCGACGGCCACCTCGGCCGCCGGGTTCTCGCGCAGCCCGCGCCCCCACCACGCGAACGCCTGGATCTGGTCGACCAGGCGCTGCTCGTAGAGCTCGGCGATCTTCTGGATGGTCTCGAAGCGCTCCTGCGGCACCTCGAGCTTCTCGAGCTGCACCTCGTAGATGCGGACGAGCTTCTCCCACTCGGCCGCCGCCTGGTAGAGCGGCTGCAGGATCGCGCCGATCTCGAGCTGCTTCACGCCGTCGGCGAACAGGAGCTCGAGGGCGTTGAGGGTCGGGCCGTGGTCGGGCGACGACGCCAGGATCTCGCGGTAGCACTCGATGGCGTTCTCGACGTCGCCGAGCGCGGTCTCGTAGAGCTGCCCGAGGCGGAACTGCAGGTTGAGCAGATCCTCGTCCGAGGCCGCGAGGCGGATCTCGCGGCGGAGGATGTCGGCCAGCTCCGGCCACTTCTCGAGGGCGAAGTAGAGCCGGTCGAGGGCCAGGATGGCGTCGCGGTTCTCGGGGTCGGCCTCGAGGACGCGGCGGAAGGTGGCGATGGCCTGGTCGGCGGCGTTGAGCTCCTCCTCGTACACGCGCGCCAGGCGCAGCAGCATCTCGATCTGCCGCGGCGCCTCGAGGATCTTGCCCAGCTCCTCCTCGTAGAGCTGCGCCAGCTCGGCCCACTTGCCGGTGTCGCCGGCGAGGCGCTCGAGGTGGCCGATGGTCTGCTCGTTCTGGCTGTCGACCTTGAGCGCGCGGGCGAAGGCGCCGAAGGCGTCGACCGACTTCTCCAGCTGCCGCTCGTAGATCTGCGCGATGGTGTGCAGCAGCTCGACCTTGCGGACGGCGTCGTCGCTGTGGGCGACCATCACCTCGTACACGTCGATGAGGCGCTCCCACTCGCAGGCCTGGCTGAAGATCGGCTCCAGCACCTGGGCGGCGAGGACCGGCTCCCCCTCGCCGTGGAGGATGCCGGTGATGGCCTCGAGGGTGGCCTCGTGGCCGGAGTCGAGGAGCAGCACCTCGCGGTAGGCGTCGACCGCGCGGGTCAGGTCCTTGATCTGGTGCTCCCACAGCTGCCCCTGGCGGAACTTGAGCGCCCCGGTCTCGACGCTCGACTGGGCCAGCAGCACCTCGCGCTCGAGGACCTGCATGAGGTCGTACCACCGCTGCGCCTGGTGGAAGAGGCGGTCGAGGGCCTCGATCGCCTGGTAGTCGTTCTCGTCGAGCTCGAGGATCGTCTGGTAGGTGTCGATGGCGCGGTCGACGTCCTTGAGCTCCTGGTCGTAGACCTGGCCGAGGACGAAGTACATCTGCTTCTTCTCTTCGACCGTCTGCGCCAGCTCGGCCTTCTTGGCGTAGACGTCCTTGAGGTCGCTCCAGCGCTCGAGCCGGATGTAGAGGCGCTCGAGGCTGTCGATGGCGGTGCGGTCGTTCTCGTCGAGCAGCAGCACCTGGCGGAAGACCTGGATGGCCGGCTCGGGCTGGTCCAGCATCTCCTCGAAGATGCGCGACGCCTTGAAGTACAGCTCCTTCTTCTCGGCGAGGTCCTCGACGATCTCCGCCTTGCGGGAGAGGACCTCGACCAGCTTCGGGTAGTTCTCGGTGCGGACGTAGATCTGCTCGAGGGCGTTGACCGCCTCGAGGTTCTGCGGGCCGAAGGTGAGGACCTGGTGGTAGGCCTCGGCGGCGCGGCCGTCGTCGCCGATCTGCTCCTCGAGGATGCGCGCGACCTTCATGTGGAGCACGACCTGCAGCTCCATGTCGCTGACGGCGGCGCCCAGCTCGGCGTAGAGCGCCTGCAGCGGCTCCCAGCGGTCGAGGATGCGCGCCAGCCGCTCGATGGCGGTCTGCGTCGCCTCGAGGCCCGGGTCCTCGCGCAGCGCGCGGGCGTAGGTGGCGAAGGCGTTGTCGGCGTCGTCGCCGCCGACCTCGTAGAGCTCGCCGATCTGGTGCAGCAGCTCGATCTTGCGCGTCGGGTCGAAGGCGTGGCGCACCATGATCTCGTAGACGCCGACCAGCGGCTGCCAGACGTCGCGCCCCTTGTAGATGGGCTCGAGGATCTGCGCCACGCTGAGCTCGTGCTCGGGCGACTTGACGAGGCGCTCGAGCGCCTCGCGTGCCGTCTCGTCGGCGGCGTCGAGCTCGAGGACCTGACGGTAGGTGTCGACGGCGGCGGCCATCTCGCCGAGCTGCTGCTCGCGCAAGGAGGCGAGGCGGTTCAGCAGCACCACGGTCTCGGCCTGGTCCTCGGTGAGCGAGAGCTGCCGGGCCAGGTTGTCGGCCAGCTCGTGCCAGTGGGCGCCCGCCTGGTAGAGGCGGTCGAGGGCCTTGAGCGCCTTGAGGTTGGCGTCGTCCTGCGCCAGCACCTCGCGGTAGGTGGCGACGGCCTCCTCCGGCGTCTGCAGCATCTCCTCCTGCAGGTAGGCCATCTGGAAGAAGATCGCCTCGCGCTCGTCGCGCGAGGTGGTGAGCTCGACCTTCTTGCGGTAGACCTCGAGCAGCTCCGGCCACTGCTCGCGCCGGGTGTAGAGCTTCTCGAGCGCGCCGAGCGCGGTCGGATCGTCGGGGTTGAGCCCCTGGGCGCGGCGGAAGAGGTCGACGGCCTGCTCCGGCGCGTCGAGCTTCTCGTCGTGGGCCCAGGCGGCCTTGAGCAGCAGCTCGCGCAGCAGCTCGGGGTCCAAGCCCCCCTTCTCGGCGGCGCGTTCGTAGAGGGCGGCCACCTGCTGCCACTTCTCGAGCACCTCGGCGAGGCGCTCGAGCTCGGTGCGCGCGGCCCCGTTCTCGGGGTCGATGCGGAAGCAGCGGTCGTAGGCGCCGAACGCCTTCTCGCCGTCGCCCATGCGCTGCGCCCACAGCTCGCCGATGCGCAGGAGGAGCTGAACCTGCGGCTCCTTCCCGTCATCGCGGCCGAGCTGGATCTCGTAGACCTGGATGAGCCGCTCCCACTGCTCGAGCCGCTGGTAGACCGGATCGAGGATGCGGGAGACCTCGAGCTGGTGCGCGGCGTCGCCGAGGCGCCGCTCGAGGGCCGTGCGGGCCCCCTCGTGCGCCGGGTCGAGGTCGAGGAGGTCGCGGTAGCACTCGATGGCGCCGGCGACGTTCGCGAGGTGCGTCTCGCGGACCTGGCCGAGGCGGAACTTGAGGGCCGGCACGGCGCCCGGGTCGGGCGGCGCCACGGCGACCTCGCGCGGGATGAGCTCGCCGAGCTCAGCCCACATCGCCTCGGCCTCGTAGATGCGGTCGAGGGCCGCGAGCGCGTCGGCCTCCTCGCCGTTCTCGTCGAGGATCTGCCGGTACGCCTCGATGGCCTTGGGCGGATCCCCGACCTCGACCTCGTAGAGCTTGGCGGTCTGGTAGCGGATCGCCTTCTTCTCGTCGGGATCGGTGGTCAGGCCGAGCTTGCGGCCGTAGATGCCGAGGAGGTCCGGCCACGCCTCGCGCTTGAAGTAGAGGCGCTCGAGCGCGTCGATGGCCTGGGCGTTCTGCTCCTCGATGTCGAGGATGGTGCGGTTGGTCGAGAGCGCCTTGTCGTCCTCGAGGAGATCGGCCTCGTAGACGCGGGCCACCGTCAGGTAGAGCGGCAGCGCCGCCCCGACCGACGGCAGCTGCGCGTAGGCCGCCTCGTAGGCCTGGACCAGCTCCTGGAACCCGCCGGTCACCGTGGCGAGCCGCTCGATCTCGGCGCGCACCCACTGGCCTTCCGGCTCCTCGCCGAAGATCTTGAGGTACCAGCCGTACGCCACGCCGGCGTCGCGGAGGTTCTGCTCGCTGATCTCGGCCAGGCGCCGCATGCGCTCCTGGCGCGTGGCCGCGTCGGTGGTGTGGCCGAGCTGGATCTCGAGCACGCCGGCGAGCTTGCGGAAGTCGTTGACCCCCTCGTACAGCGGGATCAGCGCCTCGGCGGCCTCGAGGTTCTGCCCGTCGAGCTGCAGCACGCGCTCGTACGCGCGCATGGCGCGGTCGGGCTTCT
>JACRCY010000638.1 GCA_016218785.1 Deltaproteobacteria bacterium | reverse complement strand
TGCTGCGGCTGCGGCGGGGCCACCGGCTGCGAGGCCTGCGGCGGCTGCGGCCGGGGGGCCGCCTGCTGCGCCTGCTGCGCCGCGTACTGCGCCTGCTGCGCCTGCTGCGCGGCCCACTGCGCCTGCTGCGCCTGCTGCGCCGCCTGCGCTTGCTGGGCCGCCTGCGCCTGCTGCATCTGCTGCGCCTGGAGCGCGGCTGCGCCGGGCGCGTTCGCCACCTGCTGCGCCATGTTCTGCTGCATCACGCCCACGCGCTGCGCGAACGGCGCGGCGAAGGGGGCCGCGATGGGGTTCTGCGCGACGCCGGCGTACGCCGCGCCGGCCTGCGCGTTGGCCGCCGCGAGCGCGGCCTGCACGCGCGCCTGCGCCTCGGCCGCGGCCTGCTGGTTCGCGGCCTGCTGCTGCGCCGCCTGCGGCGACGGCTGCGCGCCGGGCTGCGGCGACGCCGCGTTCCCCTGGACGCTTGTCAGCGGTCGGAGCTGGCCGCCGCCGCGGAGGCGCGCCGCCTCCTGCTCCACGAACGAGGCGTGGCTCATGTAGCGCATGGGCTCGCGCGCCATCGAGTCGTTCCAGAAGCCGGCGATCTGGGTCCACTGCGTCTGGGACATGCGGTAGGCCTGGCACATCCCCTCGTAGCCCCAGGCCTTGATGGCGGCGCTCAGCGTGACGAAGTCCTCGTACGACGCCTGCGCCACCGGGCCCTTGCGCGCCAGCGCCGCCTGGTAGAGCGGCATGTAGGCCATGGCCACGCGGCCCATGAGCGACATGTCCTGCATGCGCGCGGTCCACCCGGCCACCGCCGCCTGCCAGTCGGTGCGATTGATCCCCCGCGCCTCCACGATCTGGGCGCACTTCTCCTGATCGTTCGTGAAGTCGCTCACCTCGGCGCCCAGCTCCGCGTAGAGCTCGAGCGAGATCCCGTTGATCGGCGCAAATGGGTCCATGGCCCGACGGTAAGGCGCCTCCCTCGCACAATCAACGGAAATCGCCGTCGACGGCAGTGGCGGCGGTGGAGCCGGCGCACCAGCCCCACGACGGGGACCAGCAGCGCGAGCCACGCTGCCGACCTGCCCGGCGTGGCGGCGCACCCACACGCCGTCGGTGACCACTTCGGCTCTTCGCGGGTGGGGACGCCCATGGCCCACAGCTCCACGCCGACCTCGGGGGCGTTCGCCACCACGAAGAGGCGGCCATTCGCGACGGTCGCCGGCCACGGCTCGCCGAAGTCGGGGCCGGGGTAGAAGTCGTGAAGCAGCCTGGTTCCCTGTTCGGTCCCGTCGCTGACCCACAGCTCACGGCCGTGCTCGAGGTCGGTCGCGGCGAAGACGAGCAGCCCGGCGTCCGGGAGCGCCACCAGGCCATGGGGCCGCGAATGGCGGTGGCCCGGGCAGATGTCCTTCACCAATCGCGTGCCCTTCGGCGTGCCGTCCGTGACCCACAGCTCCTGGCCGTGCACGCCGTCGGAGGCGCTGAAGAAGAGGACGTCGCCCACGGCCACGGCTCCAGTGCACCAGTCCTCGCAGACGCCCTCGGGGCCGCGCCGCACGTCTGCGACCATCCACGTGCCGTACTCGGTTCCGTCGGTGCGCCAGAGCTCGTCGCCGTGAACACCGTCGTCGGCGAAGAAGGAGGTCACCTCGCCGACCGAGACGAGACCCCACGGGCTCGAGCCGGCGGCGCCCGGGTTGATGTCCTTGACGAGGGTAGTGCCGGCCTCGGTGCCGTCGGTCCACCATAGCTCGCGGCCGTTGATCCCGTCGTCGGCAGAGAAGTAGAGGCCGTCGCCGAAGGGCAGGAAGGCTGCTGGCCCCGAGGACGCGGGCCCGTCGGCGACGTCTTTGAGGAGAGACGTGCCAGCCGCGGTGCCGTCACTGCGCCACAGTTCCTCGCCGTGAACGCCGTCGTCGAGCATGAAGTAGAAGCGCCCGCTCGAGGACACGCGTCCCTCGCCCGACGGCCAATACGAAAACGTCAACTCGTCGCCGAAGCGCAGCACGATCTCGGTTCCCGCGGCCGTGCCATCGCTGCGAAAAAAAAAGGCCCTGGCCACCCGGGCCGTCGATCCCCATGAACATGAGGTGGTCGCCGGCCACCGTCAGACCCCACGCGACTCCTTCCATCCGGCCGGGGTTGAGGTCCTTCACCATCCAGATCCCCACCTCGGTTCCGTCGGTCCGCCACAGCTCTAGTCCGTGCAGGCCCTCCGATGCCCAGCTCCCGCGGTCCGTGGCGACGAAGTACGTCACGCCGCCGAGGGCCACGGGTGAGGTCGCGTAGGATCCGGCGGCGGTGTCCACGCCCGGACGGATGTCCTTCACCAGGTAGGGCGCCTGGGCGTGGGCCGCGGGCGCGGCGCCGAGCAGCGCGAGCACGAGCGCGACCGCAACTCGAACGACGAGCTTGGCCCCCACGGCTCCCCCCAGACGGCGCTACAGCGCCAGGGCGAGGTGCATCGGATTGAGCGGGTCGACGCGGATCGGGACCAGCATGCCGGGCTGCACGCGCGGGATGGCCATCGGCGGCACCGCGGCGTAGACGGTGGCGGTGTAGGGGGGCGTGGTGCCCGGGTAGACCTCCAGCTCGAGCACGCACTGCGGCGCCAGGTTCACGTAGGCGCCCGTCTGCCGGACCGAGAGGACCCGGGCCTGCGCCGGCATGCCCGCGACCTGCAGCTGCGCGGCGGCGCCGTACGCCTGCATCATCTGCGCCGAGGCGTCCATGACGCGCCCCGCCTTCTTCATCATGGGCCCCCAGACGAAGATCCACAGGATCACGATGGGGACGACCACCACCGCGAGGATGCCGACGATCAGCAGCAGCTCTCCGATTCCAATGCCCATGCTCATGCGTGCTTGCGCGACCCGGTCCCATTGTACCGCCGGCGGGGGCAGCGGGGTGAGGGCCGTGTTCGGCCTAGCTACCACGGTATGGAGGCGGAAGTGGCGAGGCCATCCCCATCCGAAGTTGCCGCAAAGGCAACTTCCGGGGGGGGATGGCCCTACCCATCCCGGTCCGAACTTGCCAGAAAGGCAACTTCCGGGGGGCATGGCTCTGCCCGGATGCCCTGGCCGGCTCGGACTGCGCGGAACGGAGCCGTGGGGGCAGCGCGGGCGCGCGACTTGTGGCATTCTCCGTCTTGGATGGACCGCTCGCGGCCGTGGCCGCGGGCCCGGCACGGTAAGGAGGGAGCGATGCAGAAGCGGACGCGATGGTTCGTGGTGGCGACACTCACGACGCTGGTGGTCGGCGCGTGGCCCGCCGGCGCCGCGCCCGAGGCCACCTATGCGATCAGGCTGTCGCGGCCGCAGAAGGTCGGCGACCGCTTCGCCGTGGCCGTGAAGGGGCGGCAGCACAAGAAGGAGCGCGTGACCATGGCGTCGCGCGTCGTCACCGACACCGACACGACCATCGACGTGGACGTGGAGGCGCTGGCCGAGGTGCTGGCCGTGGACGCGAAGGCCCAGGGCACCCGCATGGCCTACACCATCGAGCGCTGCCAGAAGACCGCGAACGCCCAGACCACCGAGCTCCTGGCGCGCGGCCGCGTGGTGGTGGTCGAGCACCGCGAGGGGAAGGCTCGCTACACCGTCGACGGCGAGCGGCCGCCCAAGGACCTGGAGGACGCGCTCGGCATCGTCATCTCGGCCCACGAACCCAACTCGGCGACCGACGACGAGATCTTCGGCACCAAGGAGCGCAAGCGCGTCGGCGACGAGTGGGCCATCAACGCCGAGGCCGCGGCCCGGGACTTCACCTCCCGCGGCGTGAAGATCGAGCCGTCGAGCATCACCGGCGCCACCAAGCTGGTGGCCGCGAAGCGGCACGAGGGGCAGAAGGTCCTCGAGCTGAGCGGGAAGATCCGGATCGGCAACCTCGCCCTCCCGCTGCCCGCGGGGGCCGTGGTGGACAAGTCGTACGTCGAGGCGCTCTTCTGGGGGCTCTTCCCCGAGGACCCGAAGAGCACCCGCCGCGTGGCCGAGTCGATGCTGCTCAAGACCGGCTTCGCGGTGCGCATGCAGAAGCCCGACACCGGCGAGGAGGTCCTCGTCGAGGCCCTGATCGAGCAGGGGCACCAGGCCAAGTTCGCGCCGGTCAGGCAGTAGCGCCGGCGGCGGTCCCTCCGGCCGCGGGGTAGGCATCGCCTGCGTTCCGGCCGCAAGGCGACGGTCCTCGCCGTTGCCCCTTGCCAGCGGACCCCGGTTGCGCTCTACTTGGCCCGCGGGGGAGACCATGATGGGGATGGAACGGCGAGGCCCGGCGTTCGACGACGAACCGACGCGCAAGGTGCGACGCGTCTCGAAGGACGGGCTCCAGCCGGGACGACGCTACCGCGTGGTCCGGGCGTTCGGTGACGTCGACGTGGGGATGACGCTGCGCTTCCGCGAGCGGTCGTACTTCCCGTACGACTCCGCGTGGTACCTGCACTTCGTGACCGGAGAGGGGGACCCGGTCTCGCTCTGCGAGCAGGCCCACGCCGACATCATCGCGGATCTCGATCTCTACCTGGCCGAGGAGCAGTAGGGGCGCGGAGTCGGGACCCGGCTCAGTAGCCGGTCACGACGTAGGCGTTGGGGAGCGACACGGTGTAGGAGACCGTGATCGTCTTCTTGCTGCGGGCGGGCAGGGTGACGTCCCACGTCAGGATCCCGTCCTCCTTGTTCCACCTGGTCGGCGGGGTCGCGTCGGAGTCGAGGCTCACCTCGATCTCGGACTCCTGCGTTACCGGTACGTTCTCGAGCACCCGGATGCGTTGCGCCTGGTTCGTCCAGTTCCCGAGGTCGATCTCGTAGCGGTGCAGGAGCTTCTTCTTGGTGCCGAGGGCGCCGGGCTTGTCGAGCCGCTCCACCTTCAGGTAGCGGTCGGCCTGCAGCTCGTGGGGCACCGCCAGCGCCACCGCGAACGGCTCGCGGGGGGAGCGGAGCTTCATCTGCGCCGTGCCGATGTAGGCGTGGCCGCGGTGCAGCGCCATGGGCCCGGGCGGCATGGCGAAGGGGAACGGGTTGTGCAGGGTCGCCCGCTCGTACACGTAGGGGAAGAGCTTGGGGACCGCCTCGAGGACGATCTCGACGCCGAGCTGACGCTTCTCCAGGGTGACGATGACCTCGCGCCCGTCCGCCGGGATGGTGGCCTTCTCGAGCGCCTCCAGCTCGAGCTGGATCTGCTCGGTGAGCGCGGCGGGCAGCCCCGCGACCGCAGCCTGCTTCTTCCCATCCTGCTCGCCCCCCGTGTCCGCCGTGGTCAGGTGCTCGCGCTGCTCGAAGCGGCGTGACAGGATCTTCTGCACGGTGTGCGGCTTGTGGGCCGTCACGCTCATCTTCTGGATCGTGGGGGGCGACGAGTCGCGCGTCAGGTTGGCGCCGGAGACCGCCAGCTTCACCCCGGTCCAGTCCTCGCCGGTTCTCTGCTGCACCAGGGCGCGCGCCACGATGGTGGCGCGGCGCTGGGCCGGCTCGACCGTGGTCTGGTAGGCGATGCGCCAGGTGGCGTTGGGCACGACGTAGGAGAGCAGCACGGTGCGCGTGCCGCGGCAGCGCAGGAAGGCGCTGACCTTGACGGTCGTCCGCCGGCGGGATTCCTGCACGCGCTGCAGGTCGGCGGCCAGGATGGCCCGCTGGCGCAGCAGGTCGCGCTGGCGCACCTCGGCGGCCTGGCGCCGCTTGGCCGCGCCGAGCGCCTGGTGCCGGAGCAGATCGAGGCCGGCGTCCCACGCGCCCGTAGGCGGGTTGTTCATGATGGCCTGCTCGCTCCAGGTGCGCTGCAGGTGCGAGCCGTAGGCGACGACCTTGCCCTCGGTGGCGCGGGCGGCGTCGATCTCGGCGCGCACGGCCGCCAGAGTCTCGTCGAGCGCGCGGATCTGCTTCTCCAGCTCGTCGGCCTGCGCCCGCGGCGGGGTGGCCTCCTCCTCGTGGCTCACCCCCTCCACGCCGCCGGCGCCGCCGGTCAGGGTGGCCGACAGGGTCTTCGGGTCGAGCGTGGCCGGCAGGCCCGGGAAGTGCGCGACGCCGGCGCCGCAGTCGACGGCCTGGGTGCGGGTGATCTGGGCGCGGTCGGTGTAGACCACGACCTTGGTGATGGGGCCCACCGCGCCGGCGGCGCGGGGGACGAGGGACGCCGCCGCGAACGCGGACACGGCGACGAAGGACAGGATCGCGAAGCGCTGCGCTCTAGCCGTCA
>JACRCY010000637.1 GCA_016218785.1 Deltaproteobacteria bacterium | reverse complement strand
GCACCGACGCGGGCACCTGGGTCGAGCTGACCCTCGCCATGCCGGGGGTCGATCGCCTCGTCATCAAGTGCCTGGTCAAGGGCGATTCCCGCAGGCCCGAGTCGATCCGGCGCGTGATCCTCAAGGCCGGGAACCTGCAGGCGGTCGAGGTGGTCGGCGGGCCCCCCGCGGAGGCCGCCCCGCGGTACCAGAGCCCGGGCGGCGGCGGCAGCAAGCGCCTCGGCACCGAGACCGTGCGCGTGCCCGCGGGGGCGGTGTCCGCGGAGCACCTCCGCGTCACCACCAAGGACGAGGTCGCCGACGCCTGGACCTCGACCAAGGTGCCGCTCTTCGGCCTGGTGAAGTTCAAGAGCAAGGAAGTCATCATGGAGCTCGCGGGCAGCGGCACCGACGCGCGCTCGCAGATCAGCGGCCGCGTCGGGAAGCTCGACCTCGCGGCCCTGCGCGGCATGGTGCCGGGCACGCAGCCGTCGAAGTGATTGGGGGGTCGATCCGCGCGGGCGCGGTCTCGAGCTCGCCGTCAGCCCGCCCGACGCGGGCACGGCTCTGCCGCACCGAGCGGCGCGTGCCTGCTTGCAGCCCCCGGCGGCGGCGGCTAGCATGCCGCCATGGTGACCGCCTTCCGCAAGGTCCTCATCGCCAACCGCGGCGAGATCGCGGTGCGCGTGATGCGCACCTGCCACGAGCTGGGGATCCGCTGCGTGGCGGTCTACTCGGAGGCGGACCGCGCCGCGCTGCACGTGCGCCATGCCGACGAGGCGTACCTCATCGGGCCGCCGCCCGCGCGCGAGAGCTACCTCGTCATCGACAAGATCCTCGACGTGGCGCAGCGCGCCGGGGTCGACGCCATCCACCCCGGCTACGGCTTCCTCTCCGAGAACGCGGAGTTCGCGGCCGCCTGCCGCACCGCGGGCGTGGTCTTCATCGGGCCGCCGCCCGAGGCCATCCGCGACATGGCCGACAAGACCACGGCCCGCGCCAAGCTGGCGGCGGCCGGCGTCCCCGTGGTGCCGGGCCGGAGCGGCCCGGGCGGCCGCGGCTTCGCGACGGCGGCGGAGGCGCTCGCCGCGGCCCGGGAGATCGGCTTCCCGGTGATGCTCAAGGCGGCCGCCGGCGGCGGCGGCAAGGGGATGCGGCTGGTCGACGGCGAGGCCAAGCTCGCGGCCGCCTTCCAGGGCGCCCGGCGCGAGGCGCAGAGCGCCTTCGGCGACGACGCGATCTACCTCGAGAAGGCGGTGGTCCAGCCCCGGCACGTCGAGGTGCAGGTCTTCGCCGATGCCCACGGCCACGCCCTCCACCTCGGCGAGCGCGACTGCTCGGTGCAGCGCCGGCACCAGAAGGTCATCGAGGAGACGCCCTCGCCGGTCGTCGACGAGCCCATGCGGGCGCGCATGGGCGACGTGGCGGTCAAGGCGGCGCGCGCCGTCGGCTACCAGGGCGCCGGCACCATCGAGTTCCTGGTGGACCAGGACCGCAACTTCTACTTCCTCGAGATGAACACACGCCTGCAGGTCGAGCACCCGGTCACCGAGCTGTGCACCGGCCTCGACCTGGTGCGGCTGCAGATCCAGGTGGCGGAAGGGGAGCCGCTGGAGCTGCGGCAGGAGCAGGTGGTGCGCCGCGGGGCGGCCCTCGAGTGCCGCATCTACGCCGAGGATCCGGTGCGCTTCTTCCCCAGCCCGGGGCGCATCACGCGCCTGGAGACGCCGTCCGGGCCCTACGTGCGCGACGACTCGGGCGTCTACGCCGGGGCGGAGATCTCGGTCTACTACGATCCGCTCATCTCCAAGCTCGCCACCTGGGCCGACACCCGCGAGCGCGCCCTCGAGCGCATGCTGCGGGCCCTCTCCGAGTACGTGATCCGCGGCATCAAGACCAACATCCCGTTCCACCAGCGCGTGCTCCGGCACCCGGCGTTCCGGCGCGGCGAGTACGACACCTCGTTCATCGAGCGCTACCAGGCCGACCTGACCGGCCCGACCGAGATCCCGGCCGACCTCGCCACGGTGGCGGTGGTGGCGGCCGCCGTCGACGCCGCGTGCCACGACGCCGCCGGGCGCGGCGCCGAGACGCACGGCCCCCCGGGGCGCACGCCCGACGCGCGCGGGGGAGGCGCCTGGCGCAACGGGGTCCGCTGGCGCGGCCGCTGAGGTACTACCCCGAGCGGAGCAGCGTCTGGGTCGATCAGGGGGGGACGTTCCCGTCCCCCCTCGCTCGGCACGGCCTCGCGAGCCTCCCCCCACCGCGCGCTCCCCGCGCGGCCGGCTCGCGCCTACCGGCGCTCCGCGGCGCCGCCTGGGTCGGTGTACTACCCCGACCGGAGCAGCGTCTGGACCTCGGGCACGGTGGGGCACGAGGCGCGGGCGCCGAGGCCGCGCGCGGCGAGGGCCGCCGCGGCGTTGGCGAAGCGCAGGATGTCGCGCGGCGGCAGGCCGCGCAGCGACGCGACGATCGCCGCGGCGTGGAACACGTCGCCGCACCCGGTGGTGTCGACGGCGGGCACGGGGAAGGCCGGCACGTGCACCACCGCGCCCCCCACGTGGGTCAACGCCCCTGAGGCGCCGAGGGTGATGGCGATGAAGCCCTGACAGCGGGCGGCGAAGCGCCGGACCGCGCTGGCCGGCTCGTTCGCGCCCGTGAACTCCCGCGCGAAGGTGATCGGTACCACGCACAGGTCGGCGAGCGACACGAGCTCCTCGACGCCGGGCACGATGGCGTCGAGGTCGACGGAGACCGTGGTCCCCGCCGCCCGCGCGCGCCGGGCGCACGACAGGGCCACATCGGGCATCGTGCCGTCGAGGTGGAGCACGTGCCCCGAGTGGACGATGTCGTCGGAGACGTCCTCGGGATGGAGCACGACCGCGGGATCGGCGTGCCACAGCACGGTGCGCTCGCCGGTGTTCGCGTCGACCAGCACGACCGCCTGGCGGGTGCGCCCGCCCGGGACCACCCGCACCTGGCTCGCGTCCACCGCCTCGGAGCGCAGCTCCTCGATGGTGTAGTGGCCGGCCGCGTCGTCGCCCACGGCGCCGACGTAGCGCGCGTTGAGGCCCAGGCGCGAGCACGCCACCATGGCGGTGGCGATCTGGCCGCCCCCCTGCATCTGGAGCGACCTGAGCTCGAGCTTCTCGCCCGGCGTCGGGGTCCGCGGGACGACGCACATCTGGTCGACCGAGCACTCGCCCACGCCCACCACGTCGTAGTATCGGACCCCCGGAATCACGGAAGCTGAAGCCTAGCACTTCGCGCCGGCGGCGGCGCTGGTTTTTCCGCGCCGGTTTGTCTTTCGGGCTGCGGTCGGGCAGAATCCGACCGTCATGGCCGAGCCCGACACGACCGACGCCCCGGCGCCCGCGGGGGCGGAGGCCCCGGCGTCCGCCCCGCCTGCCGGAGCAGCGGAGGCCGCCGCGCTCGACCCCCGGGTGGAGCAGCTGCGCGCGGCCGTCGATCACTTCGTGGCCGGCAACTTCGCGGCCGCCCGGCGCACGGCGCGCGAGCTCCTGCGCGGCGAGGTCCCGCCGGAGCTCAGGAAGCAGGCGGACGAGCTCGTGCGCCGGATGGGGCTCGACCCGGTCGCGCTGTGGATCGCGGTCGGGTCGACGCTGCTCTTCATCGTCGTCGTGGTCCTGACCTTCCGGCACTGACCACGCCGCCGGATCGCCGGGCCCCGCCGTGGTCGCTGCAGTGCGTCCGGCCACGCCCCGCAGCCGTCACGCGTCGCGTGAGCTATAATGAACCACGCGGGGAGCAGTGGCTTCGAGTGTGCCCCGCGGAGGTCGAGCATGGCCAGGTCGGCGACGGATGGGGCGGCCATCGAGGTGGTCTACGAGGGGGGGGTGTTCCGTCCGCTGAGCCCCGTGGAGGGGATCTCGGAGCATGAGCGGGCCACCGTCGTGCTGTCGCCACGGGGCGGACAGGGCCGGCTCGCGGACCTTGACTGGTCCCTGACGCCCGAGGAAGCCGACGCGATGGCGAAAGCCGTGGAGAGCGAATTCGAGAAGGTCGAGGGTGACTGGTAGCCTGGCGCTCGATACCAACGCGGCGATTGCCTACGCCGCCCGGATCTCCGCCGTGCGGGGCATCGTCGACGTGGCCGCAACGCTGGTGCTGCCTGTGCCGGTCCTGGGCGAATTGCTGTACGGCGCGCGCACCAGCGGCCGCGCGGCCGAGAACGAGCGCGGCGTCTGGTCGATGGCGGAGCGCTGCGAGGTGGCGCCTGCCGACGGGGCCGTCGCGGCGCGATACGCCGCCGTGCGCGCGGAGCTGAAGGCACGCGGTCGCCCCGTGCCCGAGAACGACCTCTGGATTGCGGCCATCTGCCTGGAACGGGGGGTGCCGCTCCTCACGTCGGACTGCCATTTCCTCTGGGTGCCGGACCTGGACGTCCGCGGCTGGTAGCCGCAGCGGTCGCGCCGCGCGTCCGCGGGCGACGCCGGGAGTCGAGCACGCCGTGAGACTCGCGGTCGAAGAAGGTCTCGCCGCACGAGGTGCAGCGCCTCCGCGGCAGATCGGGGACGGTCAGCTCGCGGCCACGGACCTTGAAGGTGAACGGACCGGACTCGCGCTTGAGCGTGCGCCGGCCGCAGGCCAGGCACGTGGCGATCTTCAAGCCCATGCCCGACCTTCGAGCGTGACGTCCATGGCTCAAGATACCACCCACCCACGTCGGGTGCCACCGAGGCGGGATGGAGACGACGAGCGCGGCCGTCGGGCCGTGCCGCGCCCAGGTGTCCGGGCCCCGCGCGGCGGCGAGCCGGCGCGACGGGCGCGCATTTTTGTGGACAAGCGCGATCGGGGCCCCCATACTAGCCGGGTTTTGATGCGCGGCGGGACATGCCAGGTAGGGGCGTAATCTCGAAGGGTTACGACACCGTCCTGGCACTCCCCTCCCCACCCGCCGACAGCCGTGACCATCCACCGCGGGATCTTCTTCCGAATGGGACGTTCGCTTCGAGGCAGTTTCGCGCGGGGAGCGCGCGGTGGGGAGTCTGGCCGCCTTTCGCCGGCCACCCCCCGGCTCGCGCGGCTTGGCCGCGCGAGGGGGGACGGGCACGTCCCCCCCTGAAAGGAGCCTCCCCATGACCCCGCGATCGCGCCCGCAGAAGCAGACCAAGTTCATCTTCGTCACCGGCGGAGTGGTCTCGTCCCTGGGGAAGGGGCTGGCCTCCGCCGCCATGGCCGCGTTGCTCGAGAACCGCGGCCTCAAGGTCACGCTCCTCAAGATGGACCCGTACATCAACGTCGATCCGGGGACCATGAACCCGCTGCAGCACGGCGAGGTCTTCGTCACCGACGACGGCACCGAGACCGATCTCGACCTCGGCCACTACGAGCGCTTCAGCACGCAGCGCATGTC
>JACRCY010000635.1 GCA_016218785.1 Deltaproteobacteria bacterium | reverse complement strand
GGCGGCGGAGCGGCTCGAGCCCGCGCCCGACACCGCGTGCCCCGGGGGGCCATCGGTCATGCAGGCGCAGCACTGCGACGTGAGCCTTGTCCGGCCGGTCGGGGCGCGGGCGTTCCGGCCGCCGCCGCGGGTCGACTCAGCCGTGGTGCGGCTCGAGGCGCGCGCCACGCCGCGCGTGGCCGTGGCCGACGAAGGTCACCTCGGCCGCGTGGTGCGGGCCGCGTTCGGCCAGCGCCGCAAGACGCTGCGCAACGCGCTCCAGGCGGCCGCGCCGCGCGCGGCGGTCACCGCGGCGCTCGGGATCGCGGCCATCGACGGCCAGCGCCGTGGCGAGACCCTGTCGCTCCCGGAGTTCGCGCGCCTCGCGGACGCCCTTGGCGCAGCGGCCGGGTGGGGGCCGACGCCCGGGCAGTGACGGGGAGGTTGCACGTTGAACGGTCGACGATGAACGGTTCAACACTTCACCTTGAACCGCCGCCCGGCGTCTGTCACGCTCCCCCACCATGCCCGAGCTCCCCGAGGTCGAGACCGTCGCCGAGAACCTCCGGCGCCACGCGCTCGGCCGCCGCGTCGAGGACGTCTGGTGCTCGCGCGCCCGGCTCCGCGGGCGTGAGGTCGTGGACCCGCGCGCCCTGCGGGCCCACGCCGTGGGTCGCACCATCGAGCGCGTCTGGCGGCGGGGCAAGTACCTCGTCTGCGAGCTCTCCGGGGAGGGCGCCTTGCTGTTCCACCTCGGCATGAGCGGCCACCTCCACCTCGCGGCCGCGGACGAGCCCCGGCCGCCCCACACGCACGTGGCGTTCCGCCTCGGGCCGCGCCGGGGCGGGCACCGCCGTCGCGCGTCGGTCGAGGAGCTGCGGTTCGTGGACCCGCGGCGCTTCGGGCTGTGCCGCGCCCTCCCGCGCGCCGCGCTCGCGGCCACGCCCGCGCTCGCGCGGCTGGGGCCCGAGCCGCTCGAGCCCGGGTTCACGGTGGCCGTGCTCGCGGCCGCCCTGCGCGGCTCCCGGCGCGAGGTGAAGACGCTGCTGCTGGACCAGACCCGCGTCGCCGGTGTCGGCAACATCTACGCCGCCGAGGCGCTGTTTCTCGCCGGCATCCACCCGAAGACGCCCGCCGGCCGCCTCGGGGCGGCGCGCGTCGCGCGGCTCCACCTCGCCGTGCGCGAGGTGCTCGGCGACGCCATCGCCAACGGCGGCACGACCCTGCGCGACTTCACCGACCCGGAGGGGCGGCCCGGAGCGCACCGCGTTCGCCTCCGGGTCTACGACCGCGACGGCCAGCCGTGCGTCGAGTGCGGCGCGACGGTCCGCCTGATCGTGCAGGCCCAGCGGTCCACGTTCTACTGCCCGCGCTGTCAGCGGCGCTGACGGGTCAGGCCGGTGGGCGTCGTCGACTTCCTCCTCGCGCACCACCGGCCGGACGAGTACGACCGTTGCTACTCGCTCGGAGGCGTGCATCTCTGCGCCCGCTGCGCCGGGCTCTACCCCGCGCTGGCGCTGCTCCTGGCCCTCCAGCTCCAGGGGGTCGTGGGCGCGATCCGCGCCGAGTGGGCCGTGCTCTATCTCCTGCCGATGCCGGCGATCTTCTCCTGGGCGCGGCGCCGGCTCACGGGCGCGGCCGGCAGCAACCCCGTCTCGACCGTGACCGGCGCGCTCCTGGGCGTGGCGCTCGGCCGGGGCATCTTCCTCTACCTGCGTGACCACGGGTCAGTGGCCTTCTGGGTGCAGGCCGTGGCCTTGGTGGTAGTGGTCCTTACAGTGGAGATCCTGGCCCGCCTGAAGAACCGCTGACGCTCCCGAAGGTTGCATCAATCAAGACCTTTTCGCCTCGCCGCGCGTCACAAGGCCTGAAAGACTCGCGATGAGCGCGACGGCGACATTGACGGCGACATTGCTTGGCCAGGGCATCTGGGCTACAATCCCTGACCGCGCGGCGGCCGAGGAAGCGTTCGGCCACGCGGTGCCGATGTCGGCCCTGCGCGACGAGAGTGACGAGGCGCTCATGGAGCGCTACCAGAAGGGCGAAGTGCGCGCCTTCGAGGTATTGATCGGTCGCCATCGCGGTCCGGTCTACAACTTCCTGTACCGCTACGTGAACAACCAGGCGCAGGCCGAGGACCTGTTGCAGGAGGTCTTTCTGCGGGTCATCAAGGGGTCGGACGCCTACCAGCGCAACGCCAAGTTCACCACGTGGCTGTACACGATCGCCCGCAACCTGTGCGTGGACGCGGCCCGGCGCCAGAAGCACCGGCGCGCCGCGTCGCTGGATCAGCCCATCGACAAGAGCGGGGAAGGCGACGGCGCCAACTTGGGCGACGTCATCCCGCATGGAGGTGCCGCCGTCGATCGTCAGGTCATCGGGAAGGAGCTCGGCGGACGCATCGAGCAGGCCATCGGCCAGCTCGTCGAGGAGCAGCGCGAGGTCTTCATCATGCGCGAGATCCTCAACATGCCGTTCAAGGAGATCGCGGAGGTCACCAAGGTTCCCGAGAACACGGTCAAGAGCCGGATGCGGTACGCGCTCGAGAAGCTCCGCGAGGAGCTCGCCGAGTACGCGGATCTGGCTGAGGCGGTCAGGTAGCCATGACGCGCATGGAATGCACGCAGGTCGACGACCTCCTGATGGACTACCTCTATCAGGAGCTGGCGCCGGAGCAGGAGACGGAGTTCCGCGCGCACCTCGACTCGTGTGACCGGTGCGCGCGCGAGGTGCGGGAGCTCCAGGGAGTGCGCGAGGCGGTGCGCGAGCTCCCCGTGCTCGAGCCGCCGAAGGCGCTCACGGCCCAGCTCCTGCACCAGGCGGCGGCGGCCAAGCAGCCCGCGTTTCCGTGGTTGCGATCGCTGTGGGAGCTGCTGCAGCCGCGGCGCACGTTCTACGCGGTCGCGGCCGCGGCCTCGCTGGTGGTGGTGCTGTTCGTGGGCTACGCCATGCAGAAGGGGCGGTTCAAGCTGGCGTTCCCGGCCGAGGAGCGCGCGGTCGCGGAGGCCACCACGGCGGCGCCCGCCACGCCCACGGCGCCCGCAGCGGCGGCGCCCGCCAGGGCGGCCGCACCCGCCGACGAGGCGAAGCCGGCGCCGGGCGCCAAGGCGGCGCTGGGCGGCGAGGCGCTGGATCGGACCGCCAACACGCTCGTGGAGACGGACGGCAAGCTGGCCGCCGGCAAG
>JACRCY010000636.1 GCA_016218785.1 Deltaproteobacteria bacterium | reverse complement strand
GCCCTGGCGGCGGTGGGCGCGGACCCGGTGGCGGGGGCCCGGTACCGCCGCGCGGTCAACCCTGACCGCAACCGCGCGCCGCGAGCACGGCCCGCTGGTGGTCGACTGATCCGCCGGGGCCCGGACGCACTGACCGCGCCCACATGCCAGGCTGCTGCTGCGCAGTCCTTGCCTACCGCGCAGAGTCTACGTGCTAGGTGCGTGCGGGAGGCACGATCCAATGGGGTCGTTGCGCGGCTAACACCACTGAATCACACAAGGCCCACATTGGCACACCGGGTGCACAGGATGCCGCCGTCAAGCGAGCAGGCTTCCAGGAGCCCCCATGTCGCGCCCGACCAGAATCGCCGCCTTCGCGCTCTCGACCCTCACCGCCATCGCGCTCGGCTGCTCCGGCTCCCCCTCCGCGACCGATGAGGAGGCCGACCTGCCGGTCGGCGACCTGAGCGCGGACGACCTGAAGGCCGACGGCAACTGGGGCGCCGCGACGACCTGCAAGCCGATCCCCGACCTCCCGCGGCTCGTGAGCCCGAAGATCGTGGTGTCGCTGCACGGCCTGACGCTGCGCCTCTACGACGAGACCACGGGCTTCAACAAGGTCTTCCCCATCGGCCCGGGCGTCATCAACCAGACCGCGACCGACTCGACCTACGGCGAGTCGAAGAGCTACTACCCGATCATCGCCACCGGCAAGCAGGATTTCGTGATCACGCCCGCGGGCATCACCCCCTGCAAGATCTGGTGGACCGACCCGGAGACGGGCGCGAAGTCGCCGGTCTTCGCCGGCCTCCCGTTCATCTCGTGGTACGGGTCCTACGGCATGCACGGCCCCGTCGACAACTACCGCGCGGCCAACGGCGGGAACCTCCGCCGGGGCTTCGTGTCGCACGGCTGCCTGCGCCTGGAGGCGGCCGACGTCCTCGAGCTGTACGCGCGCATCAAGGGCGTGGCCAAGGTGCCGGTGCACGTGCAGCGCGAGCCCGAGCGCGACGTCGCGGGGAACCGCGCCGACGTCGCCAGCCGCTGGATCGGCGCCGAGTGCCACACGGACACCGACTGCAGCTTCACCGGCGGCTTCTGCAAGCAGAACCAGTACAGCGAGCGCGGCTTCTGCAGCGCCCGCTGCACCGCGTACTGCTCGGACAGGGCCGGCTACCCGACGACGTTCTGCGTCGCGGACCCGGACGCGCCCACGAAGGGAATGTGCGTGGCGAAGGTCTCCGACGTCAACCGCGACTGCCGGCCCTACGATCACCTGATCCCGCTCTCGCGCACGCGCCTCAACCAGTCCGGCGTGTCGGCCACGGTCTGCATGCCCGGCTCACCCGGCTGGGTCGGCGATCACTGCTTCACCGACGCCGAGTGCAAGTCGGGCAACCGCTGCGCCGGCGCCACCGCCGGAGCGCCCGGGCTCTGCACCCAGGCGTGCACCCGCTACTGCCCGGACCTGCCCGGCTGGGCCGACACCACCTGCGTCAACGAGGCGGACCTCGGCGGCCCTACCTGCGTGCGGCAGTGCACGCCGGGCTCGAACGCCAGCGAGTGCCCCGCCGGGACCCGGTGCGAGTCGCGCCCGTGGGTGGCCGACTCCAGCAAGCCCCGCACCGTGTGCGTGCCCTGAGGGCTCGGGCGGAGGACGTCATGAAGCGTCTCGCCCCGATCCTCGCGCTCGCCGTCGTCTTCGCCTTCGGGGCCGGCGGCTGCACCGCGTCCGACCCGAAGCTGACCCCGTCGGACGACGATGAGGAGGGGGACGCGTACGAGGCCTTCGACGAACTGGGCAAGGCCGCCGGCCCCTCGCTGTCGCACGGTCCGGTCAAGTTCGGCCGGGCCTGCGAGCGGGGCGACCGGCTCATGGTCGCGGCCGTCGGCGACGTGCTGCTGCACGGCCCGCTGCAGCAGCAGGCCGTCGCGGCCCCGACGCTGCCGATCACGACCACCCCCGAGTGTGACCCGAGCTGGACCCCGCCCACGCGCTAGCGGTCGATCGCCGGGGTCGGGCCGCCGGCTGATCCGCGCGCCGTCACGGCCGCGCGCTCAGGTGGGGCCATCCAGCCGCAGCGTCGGTTGCGCGGCGGGCAGGTCGGCGCGGATCTCCTTGAGCGCCTTGGCCAGCTCGCCCACCGTCCCGTAGCGCTGCTCCGGCTTCTTGCGGATGGCCCGCAGGATGATCTGCTCGAGCGCCTGCGGCAGGTGGGCGTGGAACGACGGCGGCCTCGGCTCCCGGGACGTGTGCCCCGACATCACCGTGATCGCCGACTCGCTCGCGAACGGCGTCGTCCCCGCGAACATCTCGTACATCATGATGCCGAGGGCGTAGACGTCGGTGCGCCGGTCGACGCGTCCGCCCAGGCACTGCTCGGGCGCCAGGTAGAGCGGCGTGCCTGGGGGCACGCCGGGAACCGTCGTCGCCGCCATGCCCGCCTGGCCGTGCAGCGCCGCGAGGCCGAGGTCCGTCAGCTTCACGAAGGGGGGGCCGCCCGGCGCGAGCCACACGTGCCCGGGCCTCAGGCGGCCGTGCACGACGCCCTTCGCGTGGGCCGCCGCGAGGGCGTCGCAGAGCTGCAGGAGGATCGCGACGCCCTCGTCGAGGCGCATGACCTTCGTCCGCCTGAGGGTCGCCGCGAGCGACTCGCCCTCGAGGTACTCCATCACGAGACAGTAGTGTCCGGTGGGAAGCCGGCCGAAGGCGTAGATGTCGACGAGGTGGGGGTGCCCGAGCCGGTTGACCGCGCGCACCTCGCCGGTGAAGCGCTCCGCGACATCGGCGAACTGCGTCAGGTGCCGCGGGATGACCCTGATGGCGACCCTCCGACCACCGAACGAGTGGATGCCGGCGTAGACCTTGCCGATCCCGCCGTCGCCCAGCGGGTGCCTGACCTCGTAGTCGCCGAGCCGGCTCCCCGGTGCGAGATCGTCGCGCTCCGGCGAGCGCCCGTCACGCCAGGGGGCGACCGGCGCCGGCGGTCCGACGGTCGCCGCGGCGGCCGCCTGGGTCTTCGCCGCGCGCAAGGCCGCGGAGGCCTCGACGCCGGCGGTCGGGCCGTCCCAGTCGTCGCGGGTCGCCGCCGGTGGGGTCGCGGGCTGGGGGGCCACCCGGTCCTGCGCCGGCCGCAGGGCCTCGGGGGCCTGGATGCCGGCGGTCGGCCCGTCCCAGTCGTCGCGCGTCGCCGGGGGCGGGGTCGTGGGACGCGGGGCCGCCTGGCTCTGGGCCGGCCGCAGGGCCCTGGAGGCCTGGATGCCGGCGGTCGGCCCGTCCCAGTCTTCATGGGTCGCCGCGGGCGGCGTCCCCGCCGCGGTGGCCCCACCGGGCCTCCCGGACGGGCCCCCATCTTCCGGCTCGCGCTCCCCGGCCATGCGTCCAAGCCCTCTGGCCAGTATCGTGTGGCTCCGGCGACCGGACGTCAAGCGGCCCCCGACTGCCGCCCCGCGCCTGTGCCCTCACCCCGGGCCCCGGCGGTCACCTGCACGCCGGGCGCGTCACCTGCCCCGAGGACCAGCTGCCGCGCCTGCGGCTCTTCCCGTCGGCCCGGTCAACAGCTCCGGCATCGCTTGCGGCACCGTGCTCGCGCTGGCGCCGAACCTCATCATGCCGGCGGCGAGGTCACGGGCGCGGGAGTGACGAAAAGCGCGCGCGCCCGTATGATCGTGCCCATGAGGCGCGCAGCGTGGCTCCCCGTCGTCGTCGCCGGCGTGCTGCTCGCGGGCGGCCCGGCCGTCGCCGAGCCGATCTTCCCGGCCGGCGCCCACCCCGACCTCGACGCGCAGTTCCGGCGGCACGGCCGACAGTTCTACGAGCTGAACGCGCGGCCCTTCGGCCTGTCGCTCGACGTCTGGTACCCCGACGCCGCCGCCCGCGCGCTGATCGAGCAGTTCCTGGCGCAGGACGCGTCGGACGACTTCCAGGCGGTCACCGGGCAGCACCCGTTCGCCATCATCAGCTCGTACGGCGAGCACGGTGACCTCGGCTTCTTCGGCGGCAACGCGCTCGCGGCCACCGCCTACGAGTACCTGACCCTCAAGCGCGAGGGCGCGCCCGCCGCGGACGTCGCGCGGGCGCGGGCCCGGGTGGTGCGCGCCGCCGAGTCATGGCACGTCTTCTACGTGGTCACCGGCGGCGGGGGGCTGGTGGCGCGCGGCATCCGGCGCGTGGTGCCCGAGGACCCGAACGATCCGCCGATCCCGGATCCCCCGCCGACGCTGGTGCCGCTCTTCGACGCCGCGGGCGCGCCGCTCCCGCAGCCCAAGGACAACGGCTGCGACCGCGCCGACAACTCGGGGGCGGTGCTGCCGCCCGGGGTGTGGACCTGGATCGACTCGTGCTCCAAGGATCAGCTGGTCGGCCAGGTCTTCGGCATGGTGGCGCTCTACGAGGCCATGAAGGACGACCCCGACATCGACCCGGCGCTGGTCACGCGCATGCGGGCGGACGCGAAGCTCGTGGGCGAGATGCTCATGACCAGGCGCGACATCACGAAGCTGGAGGGCCCCACCGGCGAGGGGACCTACGACCTCATCATCATGGACGCCGACGGCCGGCCGACCATGTACCACGACCTGAATCCGAAATCCCTCGAGAAGTGGTACTTCCCGATCGACTCGGACAAGTTCAACCGCTTCAACACCATCATGGCCCTCGGCATCATCAAGGGGCTGCTCCACGTGTCGGGCGACCCGAGCTTGGAGGCCTACCTCTACCAGGAGCTGATGGGGAACCGGCAATACCTCGACCTGCTCAACCGCGAGGCAGGCGCCATCGACTACATCTACAACGGCGCCAACACCAACTGGGACGACCCCGACATGACCGCGGTGGCGCTGTGGCTCGCGGTCTACCTCGAGAGCGACCCGGGGGTGCTGGCCCCGCTCCGCACGTTCCTCGAGGAGCGCTGGTGGGCGCCCGCGGGCGCGACCTTCAGCGCCGTCAGGGCCAGGCAGCCGTGGTGGCACGTCATCTACATGACGCTCACCGACCGCGGCGTCGACGCGGCGCTGCGCGACGAGACCCGCGACCTGCTCCAGGGCTTCAGCCTGGGGCCGTACCTGAACGACCGCCGCGAGAACTGCGACGCGGCCGAACTCGCGGCGCGCGAGTGCCTCGCCCTCGACGGCACCACCGTGCTCCACCTCGTCGACGGGCCCGACGGGGAGCTGATCGCCGACGAGGCGCTCCACCCCTCGATCCGACCGCCGTCGAACTACGACTCGCGCTCCAACCCGTTCGCGGTGAACGGCGGCGGCGGCAACCTGCTGAACCCGGGCGGCGACCTGCTCTCGGCCTACTG
Organism: Deltaproteobacteria bacterium; assembly: GCA_016218785.1. Taxonomy (GTDB): domain Bacteria; phylum Myxococcota_A; class Polyangia; order JACRCY01; family JACRCY01; genus JACRCY01. The sequence goes on along the minus strand of JACRCY010000636.1, from coordinate 17,768 downwards.
GGTCGGCCGCTACATGGAGGCGGGCGCGACGGGGCAGTCGAACCGGTCCCCGAACGCGCGCGAGCACATGCCCATCGGCGGCTGGCCCCTGGAGCCGGGGGACGACGGCTGCAGCTGCACCGGCGCCGGCGCCGCCGACCGCGGCGTCGCCGGCGGGGCGTGGCTGCTGCTCCTGACCCTGGCCGTCGCCGCGGCTGGCGGCCGACGCGGCGGGACCGCCCGGCGCGACCGCTGAGGCGGCGTGCGGGCCGCCGCCGCGGCCAGGCCACGGCGATTCTGCTATCGTGCCGCGGATGCCCGGCTTCCTGACCACCGGGGAGTTCTACTCGCTCGCCTGCGCCCTGATCTGGGCCGGCGCCGTCATCATGTTCCGCAAGGGCGGCGAGCAGGTGCCGCCGGTGGCCCTCAACTTCTTCAAGGACGCCGTCGCCCTCGCGCTCTTCCTCGTCACGCTCCCCCTGATCGGACGCTCCTTCGCGCCGGCCGAGTGCGGGTGGCGCGAGTGGGTCACGCTCCTGGTCTCGGGCGTCCTCGGCATCGGTATCGCCGACACGCTGTTCTTCGCCAGCCTCAACCGACTGGGCGCCGTGGGGTCGGCCGTCGTCGACAGCCTGTACAGCCCGTTCGTGGTCCTGTGCGCGTGCCTCTACCTCGGCGAGCCGCTGCGGCTCCCGGTCGTGCTGGGCGCCGGCCTGATGGTGGGCGCCATCATCATCGGCACGGCACACACGGCCGCGCCGCCCGCCGCGCCGCCCGCGGCCGCGTCGCCCGCCGCCCACCCGGCGCGCCGCGAGGCGGTGCTGGGCGTGATCCTCGGCCTCGCGGCCATGGCGCTCATGGCCATCGGCATCGTCATCGCCAAGCCGGTGCTGCACCGGGTCGATCCCTGGTGGGCCGCGACCGTGCGCGTCATCGGCGGCACCGCGCTGCTCGGGGTGCAGGCCCTCTTCCCGCGGAACCGCGGCGCGGTGATCGCGTGCTTCCGCCCCAGCCGCGTCTGGCGGCTCACGATCCCGGCCGCGGTCCTCGGTGCCTACATCGCCATGGTCATCTGGGTGATGGGCTTCAAGCACACTGCGGCCGGCATCGCCGGGGTGCTCAACCAGACGAGCAGCATCTTCGTCCTCATCCTCGCGGCCCTCTTCCTGCGCGAGCGCGTCACGCCGCGCAAGATGGTGGCCATCGTCATGGCCTTCGCCGGCGCCGTGGTCGTCGTGCTGTAGGCCGCGACTTGACCCGTGCCCGCCGGCCGCGTAGCGTCTCCACGTGACCGAGGTCGTGGTCTTCGCGCTCGTCGTCGGCAACTACGGCCTCGGCCTGCGCCGGGACGGCGTGCCGTACGTGTCGCTGTGCGGCGCGGCCACGGCCGTCTACTGGGCCGTGCGCGTGGTCTGCGGCTTCACCTTCCTCGCGGTGGCCCGGCACGTGGGCCGCGATCCGCTGTTCTTCGGCGAGTCGGCCATGATGGCGGTGGCCCCCGTGGCCGCGGCGTGCGCCTATGCCGCGGTGCGGCTCCTCGAGGCGCGTGCGCTCCGCGCCCTGGCGGCCCGGGAGGCCACGCCGGCCCCGGCCGCGGACCCGGCGTCACTGCTCCCCGAGGCCCACCGGTCCCCCCACCCGCGGCTGTCGCTCCGTGAGGAGCGGGTGCTGGCCGTGGCGCTCGTCGTGGCCGGGTGCGTCTTCTTCGGCCACACCCTGGCCACGGCGCGGCCCTTCTGGCGCGAGGATCTCGGCGCCGACGACCGCGGGCTCCTTCGCCGCCGGGCGGACGAAGTCGCCCGGCTCGAGGCGCGGCTGCTCGACTGCGGCGCGCCCCCGCTGGCGCGCGATCGCGAGACGCACCGGCGGGCCCTCGAGGACCTCTCCCGGCGCGGGCTCCTGCGCATCGGCGCTCACCGCGCCTCGCCGGATGACGTCCTGCGCAGCCTCGACGCCGTCCGGGCCGAGCGCTGCGGGCCCCGGTCCTCGCGCTAGCCGCTCTTCACTGCCCCCGCCGGCACGCCGCGCGATAACTCCGCGACGCGGCAATGCATCTGCGATATGGGCTGTTGACACGCTCGGGTACGCCTGGGTAGGATGCTCTCGCACCTCAGCCCCGGTCGGCGTCGCCCCGCGCCCACTGTCGCCGTCGGAGACCCGCATGTCCGAGTCCGCGCCCGCTACAGCCCAAGCCGAATCTTCCAGCTTCAAGCCGTACGTGCCCGCCGACTCGAAGATGCGCGAGATCAGCGTGGTCGCGATCGTGACCGGGATGCTCCTCTCGATCGTCCTCGGCGCCGCGAACGCGTACCTCGGGCTCAAGGCCGGCCTCACGGTCGCGGCCACCTTCCCGGCCGCGGTCATCGCCATGGCCGTGCTGCGCATGACCAAGGGGACCATCCTCGAGGAGAACGTCTGCCGCACCACGGCCGCAGTGGGCGAGGCCCTCGCCGCCGGCGCCATCTTCACCGTGCCGGCCTTCCTCATCAGCGGTGCCTGGACCGGCCTGAGATACACCGAGACCACGCTCCTGCTCCTCCTGGGCGGCGTCCTCGGCGTGCTCTTCGTCATCTTCCTCCGGCGCGTGCTCATCGAGGACACGACGCTGCCGTTCCCCGAGTCGGTCGCCTGCGCCGAGATCGTGAAGGCGGGGCAGGGGGGCCAGACCGGCGCCGCGTACGTCTTCGGCGCGCTCGGCCTCTCCGCCGCGCTGCAGTTCATCAAGGCCGACCAGGGGCTCAAGCTCCTCTCGGAGAGCTGGGCCACCTTCGTGCCCTTCATGAAGTCGAAGGCGCAGCTCCTCGTCGGCGGCAACCCGCTCGGCGACGCGGCGGCGCACCAGGGGGGCGTCTACATCCAGAGCCCGGTGGCCTCGCCCGCGCTGATGAGCGTCGGCTACATCATCGGGCCGCGCCTCTCCGCCGTCGTGTTCGCGGGCGGCGTGCTCGCCTGGTACCTGTTCGTGCCGCTCCTGTTGTTCATCGCCCCGGCGCTCGCGAACAACATCGGGTTGCCCGTCCCCCAGCCGGGCGGCAAGCCCCCCGTCCCAGCCTCCTGGAGCCATATCTCGGGCGGCGTCTGGTTCTCCTACGTGCGGCCGTTGGCCGTCGGCGCGATGATCGTCGGCGCCTTCTTCACCCTGTTCAAGATGCGGTCGGCGCTCATCGCCGGCATCGGCCGCGCCATCAAGGACATGCGCAAGGTGGCCGGCACCGGCACCGGGCCGGTCAACCGTCTCGATCAGGACCTGCCGCTCAAGTGGGTGGCCATCGCCATCGTCGTTCTGGTCATCCCCATCGCCGTCATCTACTACCGCTTCTGCGACTCGGTGGTCGGCGCGGTGGTCGCGGCGGTGGTCATGACCGTCGCCGGCTTCCTCTTCGCGGCGGTCGCCGGCTTCCTCGTCGGCACCATCGGCAGCTCCAACAACCCGATCTCGGGCCTCACCCTCTCCACCCTCATCATCGCCGCGCTGCTGATGGTCGCCGTGGGCGTGAAGGGGATGCTGGGCGTGGCCGCGGTCCTCGGCGTCGCCACCGTGGTCTGCTGCTCCTCGGGCGTGGCCGGCGACATCATGCAGGACCTGAAGGTGGGGCACTTCCTCGGGGGCACGCCGTGGAAGATGGAGGTCGGCGTCATCTTCGGCGTCGTGGCCGCCAGCCTGGTGATGGTCTTCCCGCTCATGTGGCTCCACGAGGGCACCCCCGGCGGCATCGGCGGCCCGCAGCTCGCCGCCCCGCAGGCCGGGCTCATGGCCATGCTCTCCAAGGGCATCGTCGGCGGCGAGATGGCCTGGCCGCTGGTCATCGTCGGGGCCTGCTTCTCGATCGCCATGATCCTCATCAAGGCCCCGTCGCCGATGCTGATCGCGGTCGGCATGTACCTGCCCTTCGACTCGTCGTTCGCCATCTTCGTCGGCGGCGTCATCCGCTGGATCTCCGACCTGCTCGTGGCGCGGCGGAAGCTCGACGCGCAGAAGGTGGAGAACACCGGCACGCTGCTGGCCTCGGGCCTGATCGCCGGCGAGGCGCTCGTCGGCATCCTCCTCGCCATCCTCGCGGTGGGCAGGATCTCGCTGCCCAAGATCTACGAGGGGGCGTGGCCGGCCATCCTGATCTTCGTGCTCATCGGCTTCGTCCTGGTGAAGCTGCCGATCGGCTCGGTCAACGCGGCGAGCGGCTCTGGCGAGAAGAAGTAACGACGGTGGCCCGCAGCCGTGAAGGGCCGCCGCCCAACCTCCTCGACCTCAGGCCCGCGCGCCTGGTCGAGTGCGAGCGCACGGCCGCGGACCGCGTCGTCCTGCTGCGCCCCAAGTTCACCTGGAAGCCCCTCGCCAAGCTCCTGCAGCCGCGCCTGCCGCGCCCGTACTTCAAGGTCCACCTCGACGAGATCGGCACCTTCGTCTGGGACCGCATCGACGGCGCGACCACGGTGGGCGCCATCGCCGACGCCGCCCGCGAGCACTTCGGCCAGAAGATCGAGCCGGTCTACGACCGCCTGAAGAGCTTCCTCTACCAGCTCGAGTCGGGCGCGTTCATCAAGATCCCGCGGTAGCGCGCGGGCGGGGCAAGCCTCACAGCTGGAACAGGTAGGCCGCCTTCAGCATCACCACGTCGCCGGGGGTGACGTGCCAGAGGTCCCGCACCGCGCCGCCGAGGCCGAACGTGCCGGGCAGCTGCTTGGAGCCCTTGACGTCGCCGGCGTCGAAGGTCGAGGCGTGCGTCCAGACGAGGTAGATCGTGGACAGCGGGCGGTACTCCCAGCGCAGCACCAGGTTGGCGATCAGCGAGGTGTGGGTGAAGTCGGCGGTCCCGTAGGTGACCGTGAGCGGCGCCAGGGTGCGCGGGTCGGTGAGCTCGCGGTAGCCGTCGCGCGGGTAGCGGCCGGCGCCGTGCAGGAGCTGGCCGTAGAACTGCGCGGTCAGGCCCCGGACGATGGTGCCGGTCACCCGGAGCGTCGCGTCCAGCAGGTCGTAGTGGATGCGGTTGAACACGTAGTGCTCGACGTGGTCCACGGTGACCGTGTCGATCCAGCGCTCGCGGTTGCGCAGCAGGAAACAGGCGACGCCGAGCTGGACCTGGAGCCGCTGGCCGGCGAGGAGGGTGACCAAGGGGCCCACCTTCACGTCCCACGCGCCGCCTTCCTCGGCCGCCCACGACTCGAGGCGTCCCGAGAGCCACAGCGACTCGTTGGTGGTCTGGTAGAGGTAGACCCAGGGCGCCGCCTGGCGGTGGTAGGGGATGCGGCCGTAGCGCGTCTCGAGCGGGTCGAAGCGCGGCACGTTCGTGCCCCAGTCGAAGACCGTGGACCAGAGGGAGCGCCACTTCCAGGTGCTGGTGTGGCCGACGCCGCCCACGGCGAAGTCGCCGGCGGTGTTCCACCCGGCCCAGGCGTAGAGCGTCTGCTCGTTCGCGGCGGCGCGCCACCACGGCCTGGGCGTGCGCCAGGTCCCCTGCAGGTAGAGCTGGTGGACGTCGCGCAGCGGCTGGTAGCCGGCGTGGTTGTAGCTGAAATCGGGTGAGAGGAAGCGCCCCTCGAGGTAGACGCGCAGGCGCTCGCCGCCAGTGCGGCCCACGCGGAAGTGGCCGCCGACGGGAACGCACGCGGCGTGGCGCTCCTGCCGGTCCTCGTCGCAGGTGCCGGTGGAGCCGGCGAGCTGGGCGGTCAGGCTGTAGGGGCCGGCGCCGCGCAGGTCGACGTCGGCGGCGGCCACGTAGTGGTCGGCCGTGGGGCTCGAGGGGAGGGCGTTCTCGGGGTTGGCCCGCTGCACCATCGTGAGCATCACGGCCGCGGACGACGGGCCGCCGAGCTGCTGGCGCAGGCGCAGCGCGCCGAAGTGCGTGAGCGGTGCCGCGGCACGGGTGGTGCGCCCGCCGCCCGCCTCCTCCACGGCGTCGGTGGCGTCGACGAGCGCCGAGAGGAGGCCGATCGAGGTCCCCGGCGCCAGGCGCCCGGTGAGCTTGGCCGCGCCCCAGATGCGCGGCAGCGACTCGACCGACACGATGCTGCCGTCGGGGCGGAGCGGGTCGGGGTCCGGCGCCGGCGCACCGATGCGACGCGTGTGCAGGAGATTGAAGAGCGGCGTCTTGAGGATCTCGGCGCCCTCGGTGAAGAAGGGCCGCTTCTCCGCGTAGAAGGTCTCGACCGCGGTCAGGTTGATGACGTCGGGGTCGACCTCCACCTGGCCGAAGTCCGGGTTGAAGGTGACGTCGAGCGTGAGCTGGCCGGTGACCCCGTACTTCACGTCGAGGCCGGCGTTGGGCTGCACGGCGCGGCGCGGGGCCAGGCTCCCCTCGGCGTAGCTCGGGTTCCACTGCAGCCGGCCGTACGGCAGCATCTGCAGGCGCAGCCCCGGCTTGATGCCGTGGAGGCCGGTCAGGGTGGCGAAGTTGCCGACCACCGAGGTCGAGCGGGCCGGGATGAGCGGCCACTCGCTGGTCTCCTGGAGCCGGTTGAGGAAACGCCGGACGTGGACGCCGAAGCGCAGCGGTGCGCGCGGCGAGAAGCGCAGGGTGGCGAAGGGGATGCGGAGTTCGGCCGTCCAGCCGCCGCCGCCGATGCGGACCTCGGCGGTCCACACCCCGTCCCAGGCGTAGTCGTCATCGCCGCCGTCGACCATGGCGACGTCGCTCTGCACGCCCGCGTTGTTCACCACGAAGGAGAAGGCGCTCTTGCGGTCGAAGTACGGGTCGATGGCGACGGCCACCCAGTCGGACTGGGGGATGCTGTCGCGGCGGCCGAGCCGGGGCCGGATGGTGGCGGGCTGGCGGTCGCGGCAGAAGACGCCGACGTAGAGGGCGCGGTCGTCGTAGACCACGCGCACCTCGGTCTCCTCGGTCGCGGGCGCGCCCTCATGCGGGCTCTTCTGACGGAAGCCGGTGTACACCGGCGCCACGCGCCAGGCAGGGTCGTCGAGCCGGCCGTCGATCTTCGGCGGGACGGGCACCCTCACGGCGCGCAGCTCGGGGGCGGCGCCGGCCGGCCCCGAGGCGCGCGCGGCGCCGGTTGTCGGTGACGTCGGCCCGCGCTCGGCTCGCGCCCCGCCGAGGGCGGCGAGCAGGACGACGAGGCTCAGGGCGACGCGGCGCATGGGTCGGCTATAGCACACCGTCGGGGGACGCAGAGAGGCCGTCGAAGGTTGGCGGTCAGGGGTTGAACCTTGAACGTTCAACCTCCAACCGCCGTTGTGGGGCGCGCGGTCGCTCGTGTACCATCGGAGCCCATGCCCCGCGACCCGCACCGCGGTCCCGACGACCGTCCCCTGGTCGGCCGCGTCCTCGGCGGCACCTACGAGGTCGAGCGGCCGCTGGGCGCCGGCGGCATGGGGGCCGTCTACGTGGCCCGCCACGTCCGCACCGGGCGGCGCTACGCCGTCAAGGTCCTGCTCCGGGAGCGGGCCCTCACGGAGGAGAACACCCGCCGGTTCCGGCGCGAGGCCAAGGCGCTCGGGGCCCTCGGTCATGCCGGCATCATCGCGGTCCACGACTTCGCCGAGTCCGACGACGGCCTCGCCTACATCGTCATGGATCTCCTGGAGGGGGAGGACCTGGCCAGTCGCCTCCGCCGCGGCGGTGCGCTGCCGTGGCCGGAGATCCAGCGCATCGGCCAGGAGGTGGCGGCGGCGCTCGGCGCGGCGCACGCGGTCGGCATCCTGCACCGCGACCTCAAGCCCGGCAACATCTTCCTCTGGCGCCAGCCGGGCGCGCCCGATCGGGCGGTGCTGCTCGACTTCGGGCTCGCCAAGGCCACCGACGCGATGGCGCAGACCCAGCTCACCTCGACGGGCGAGGTGCTGGGCACGCCCCTCTACATGGCCCCCGAGCAGGCGCGGGGCGACGAGCTCGACGGCCGCGCCGATCTCTACGCGCTGGGCGTGGTGCTGTTCGAGATGGTGACGGGTACGCCGCCGTTTTCCGGCCCGAACGTGACCGCGGTCCTGGCGAGGCTGCTCACCGAGCCCCCGCCGTCCGTGATGCCGCTGGCGCGCACGCCCGTGCCGGCGGAGCTCGACGCCTTCCTCCAGCGGGCGCTGGCCAAGCGGCCCGCCGACCGGTTCCCGAACCCGCCGGAGTTCGCCGGCGCCCTGGCGCGCGCCGCGCAGGGGTCGCCGCAGGGCGTCGCCGATCCGGCCCTCGCCATGACGGTGGCCGGCCCGGGGCTGCGGCCGTCGACGCCGGCCGGCCTCCCGGCCGGAGCGCTCCACCCGACGCCGGCGCCCCCGGCCGGACCCGACGCGGCGCCGCCCGCCATCCACCGGCCGACGCCCGCCCAGATGGTGCCCGTCCCGCCGGTGCCGCTGCTGGTGACCGGCACCTCGTCGCGGCGGCGGCCCGCGCTCCTGGCCGTGGCCCTCGCCATGCCCGTCGTCCTCGCGACCCTGGCCGGGGTCGGGTACTTCGCCTGGCGCGGGCTCACGGCGCCGGCGCAGCGGTCCGTCCAGGTGCCCAGGGCTCCGTCGGGCGTGGTGCTCGTGGCGGTGGACGGCGGCCCCACGCCCTACCTCGACCTCCGGGTGGCCATGTCCCACGCGGGCCGCAACTGGCGCCTGTGCCTCGACGCGGTGCCGCCGCCAGAGGCCGGGCTCGGCACGCTGCAGACGCAGGTCAACTGCGCGTTCCAGGCGCAGGACCTGACGGCGATGGGGCGCATCTGCGACGAGCTGCAGCGGCGTTTCCCCGACGACGTGGCCACGCCCACCTGTCGCCAGACGGCCACGCAGCTGGAGCGGCTCCTCGCCGCGACGCCCCGGCCGAAGCCGGGCGCCCAGAGACCGGTGGTCCCGGCGGTGCCCGCGCCGTCGCAGGTGCCCGCGCCGCCCGCGCCGCCCGTGTTGCCGGGGATGCCCGTCCTGCCGACGGCGCCGCTGCCGCCCACGCTGCCCACGCTGCCGACGGCGCCGCTGCCCCCCAGGCTGCCCAAGCTGCCGACGCTGCCGGGCGTGCCCGCGTTGCCGCCCCACCTGGCCACGGCCGCCGAGCACCAGAAGCACGGTCGCTTCCGCGACTGCGTGGCGGCCGCCCGGAGGGGGCCGGCCACGGAGCAGAGCCTGAACTGGCAGTTCGGGTGCGCGGCCTTCGTCAACCTCGCCGAGGTGAAGCAGGTGTGCGCCGAGACCGAGCGGCGCCTGCCCGCCACGCACGCGTTCGTGAAGCGGTGTCGGAGCCACGTCAGCAACCTCGAGGCCGCGCCGCCGGCCCAGGTCCCGTGAGGCCGCGCCGCCGCGCCTTGTCCCGCGGCCGGGCGACGGCGCCCGCGCGGGCCGGGAGGAGGGAGCCCGCATGAGGAAGGGAAACGGCACGGGGAAGGGAGCCCGCGCGACCGCGGTGAGGCGCCGGCGGCGCGATCCGCGGCGCCTCGTCGTCATCGGCATCACGCCCCCCGACCTGGCGCCCGGCACGGCCGCCGCCCGGTCGGACCGCCGCCGGGCGGCGCGCGCCACGCGGCCGACGGGCGCGGCGCTGGCGAAGCTGCCGTGGCTGTCGCAGGAACGGGCCTACCGCGCCGGCTACTACCTGCTGACCCACGGGCTCCGCCGGCACGCGCGTCACCCCGAGATCGAGGTCTGCAACGTGCCCGGCGTGCTGCTCCGGGCGGCGCAGGACCTGCTCAACGACGTCGCCGACTTCGTGCTCAACGACGGCCGCGTCAAGGACGGCGACACGATGCTGCTCGGCGAAGATCCGCTGGCCGTCGTCGGATTCCGCGAGATCGGCACGCGCCGGTCGGGCACCGTGCACGACCTGCCGGTGCTGCGGGTGGTCTTCCTGCGGTGAAGGTCTTCGGCTAGCATCCCATCACCGTACGGGAGGAGGCACACATGGACCGGATCGCCGAGATCCAGCAGGCGCTGCGCGTGGCGCAGCTCGACGGGTGGCTCTTCTACGACTTCCACAACCGCGACCTCATCGCCTACCGCATCCTCGGCCTGGATGCGGCCAAGATGACCACGCGGCGCTGGTACTACTTCGTGCCGGCGGAGGGGCAGCCGCGCAAGCTGTGCCACAGCGTTGAGCCGCACCGGCTCGACCCGCTCCCGGGCGCCAAGAAGATATACCTGCCGTGGCAGCAGATGCAGGCCCTGCTCAAGGAGACCCTCGGCGACGCGAGGCGCGTGGCCATGCAGTACTCGCCCAACTGCCAGATCCCCTACGTGTCGATGGCCGACGCCGGCACCGTCGAGCTGGTGCGCTCCTTCGGGGTCGAGATCGTCACCTCGGCCGACCTGGTGCAGCGCTTCGAGGCCTTCGTGGGCGACGAGGCGTTCGCCACGCACCTCGAGGCCGGGCGGCGCATGCACGCCATCCTCGACGCCACGTGGGCCGAGATCGCGCGGCGCGTGAAGGCGGGCACCCCGACCGAGCTCGAGATCCAGGAGCACATGCTGGAGCTGTACCGGAAGCACGGCATGGCGTGGCACGACAAGCCCATCGTGGCCGTGGGGCCCCACGCGGCCGACCCGCACTTCGAGCCGCGGCCCGACAACACCGTCCCCATCAAGCCCGGTGACCGCGTGCTCATCGACCTGTGGGCCAAGGTCGACGCGCCGGGCGCGATCTACTTCGACATCACCTGGATGGGGTACGTCGGCAGCGAGATCCCCGACGACTACGCCCGCGTGTTCGCCATCGCCCGCGACGCCCGCGACGCCGGCGTGAAGCTCATCGAGGAGCGCGTCGCCAAGGGGACGCCGGTCGCCGGCTGGGAGGTCGACCGGGCGGTCCGCGCCCACATCGAGGCGAAGGGGTACGGACCCTACTTCGTGCACCGCACCGGTCACTGCATCGGCGAGGAGGTGCACGGCAACGGCGCCAACATCGACAATCTCGAGACCAAGGACGAGCGGCGGCTCGTCCCGGGCACGCTCTTCTCCATCGAGCCGGGGATCTACCTGCCCGAGTTCGGCGTGCGCACCGAGATCGACTGCTACGTGAGCACGAAGAACGAGGTGATCGTCAGCGGCCCGCGGCAGCAGGAGATCGTGAAGATCGTCTAGCTCCAGCCGTCAGTCGTCGGCCTTCGACCTTCGGTCACTGCGGCGTGATCGAATGCGCCTGCGGATCCGGGGAGATGGTGCCGCCCGGCACCCAGGTCCCCGCGCGCGCCCACACGACGACGCGCCCGAACGCTCCGCCCCCGCCGCCGCCGTTCTGGTAGTTGTCGGGCGCGTTGCCGCCCGAGGTGGCGCCCGTGCTGCCGGCGCCGCCGTTGCCGCCGCGGCCGTAGTCCGCGTTGCCGTTGCGCCCGCCGGCGCCGCCGACCGCGACCTGTCGGTCGGCCCGGCCGGGCGGGCCGTTGCTGCCGGAGCCATCGTTGTAGTAGCCGCCGCCGCCGCCGCCGCCGCCGTTGGCCGCCACGACGCCGCTCACCACCACGCGCGGCGCCTCCAGCAGCACGCCGCCGCCGGCCCCGCCGCCGCCCCCCGAGGTATAGCCGCCGCTGCCACAGCCGCCGCCGCCCCCGCCGCCGCCGGCCAGGATCGAGCCGCTCACGGTGACCGAGACCGCTGCGGAGAGCTGTGCGCTCCCGCCACCGTGGCCGCCTCCGCCGCCACACGCCGGACGGCCACCGCCGCCGCCGCCGCCGCCACAGAGGGGGGTGCCGAGCGCGGAGCCGCAGGCCGTGCACTGCCCGCCGCCGGAGGCGTTGCCGCCCTGGCCGCCGTTGCCGCCGGCGCCGCCGTGACAGCCGCCGCTGCCGCCCGAGTCGCCGTAGTTGCCGTCGCCGTTCCCGGTGGGGGCCGCGTGGCCCGACGGCGCATCGCCGGCCACTCCCAGGCCGCCGCCGACATAGCCGCCCGGGCCGGGGGCCCCGCCGGTGGCCGAGACATCGATGGTCCCCTCGACGAGGATGGTCCCCTTGGCGATGACGGCCGCGACGCGGGTGCCGGTGAAGGTCAGCGTGACGCCCGGCTTCACCCACAGCGAGCGCACCTTGAAGTACATGATCTCCCGGCAGCTGGACTGCGTGGCGTTGGCGTAGTCGCTGCCGCAAGGGAAGGTGCTGGGGGAGTCGGTCGACACCGAGAGGTTGCTGTCGACGACCCAATCGCAATTCCCCTGGTCGAACGTTCCCGCCGGGACGTTGCGCGGCTCGAACGCGTAGCACCGCTTCTCCTGGGGATAGCAGCCGAGGGGACAGGTCTGCTCCTTGCTCCAGACGCCGTTCGAGCAGACCTCGAGATCCTCGCCCACGTAGTGGCAGCGGTGGTCACCCGTGGCGCACGGCGGGCCGTCGTCCTGCGGGGGGCCGTCCGTTTGGGGGCCATCGTCGGGCGACGGGCCGTCGCCGTCCACCACGACGTGGTCGTCGTTCGGCGGCAGGTCGCCTGCGGCGGTGTCGCGCCCGACCTCGCCGCCGGGGCCGTCGAGCGGCGGGATGCCGCCGTCGTCCGACCCGCCCAGCGCCGAGGTGTCGAACTTGCAGCCGACGGTCGCCCCGAGCAGGAGCGCCGCGAGCGCCACCACGGTGCGGCCGCGTGCTGCCGACCGGACCGGCGCTGCCTCGACTTCGCGACGCCCGCTCACCGACCGCTACGGTACCACGACCTCGCGGCAGCGAAAAGGTGGCGCGGCGTCAGGTGGCGCGGCGTCGGCCGTCGCTACGACTGCGTCGGGCTGGCGGCCTGCCGACGGCGCCCCACGTGCCAGGCGATCAGCGGGCGATCTTCCCGGGGGTCGCGGGCTAGTGCCACCAGTTGGGCACGCAGCCGTCCCAGTTCGCGCTGGTGTAGACGGTGCCCATGGTGTCGGCGCTGGTGTCGAGGTTGGCGGAAGTCGTGCCCTGGGCGTAGGCGGTGGTCGTCCGGGTGCCGCACGAGGCGACCGTCGAGGCCGCCCAGTTGCTGACGTGGTTGTTCCACACCTGCATGTCGTGGGCGTCGTCGATGAGCAGGCCCTGCTGCGCGTTGGTGACCACGTTGTGGTGCACCGCGCCGCCGTAGGTGTCGGCGTCGTACCACGCGTCGGGACCGAGGTAGAGCCCGAAGCCGCAGCGCTTGCTCGGGCCGCAGTCGACCGTGTTGCCCGAGGTGTCGCTGCCGGTGAAGTTGCCGCTGGTCGCGCCGCTGGGCCAGGCGTGGAGCATCAGCGCGGCGAACGAGCCGCCCGCGAACGCGGCGGCGTGCGAGAGGGTGTTGCCCTGGATCATGCAGCGCTGGCAGCCGCCGAAGATGAAGTCGACGTCGGTGTTGTCGGCGAACTCGTTGGCGACGAAGGTGGAGTCCGCGTAGTCGTGGACCGTGACGCCGTCGGACCACATGCCGGAGACGTTGTGGACGCCGTTGTCGACCACCGCGTTGCGCCATAGGACCACGCCCGCGCCGACGCCCGAGACCTCGCAGCCGGTACCGCACAGCGCGTTCTTGGTCACGCTGTTCATGAGGGCGCAGCTGCTGCAGGCGACGCGCAGGTTGTAGCCGTAGGAGTTCGAGCCGCCGGCGCACTGTGTCCCAGAGGCGGTGGCGGCGCGGGTGGCCTTGTTGCCGTTCACCACCAGATGGTCAACGACGATGCCGGGCGCGAGCAGCTGCAGGATGCCCCCGGTGTCGGCGAACGCCGTCGAGGCCGCCAGCTCGGCGCAGTCGTGGCCCGTGACCGCGCAGCGGGGCTGCGTCGGGGCCTTGCCCTCGGTGCGCAGGGTGAGGGCCTTGGCGACCTCGATCTTGCCGTCGATGCGGTAGATCCCGGCGGGCAGCTCCAGGATCGTGCCGGCCGCGGTGCTGGCGATGCAGGCGCGGAGCGCGGGCCCGGCGTCGGTGTCGGTGTTGGCGAGGGGGCGCATGGCCTCGCAGGCCGTGGCGCTGCCGCCGCCGACCACCACCGGCTGGTAGGTCGAGTACTCACCGAACCACTCGACGCCCTCGCGGAGCATCCGCCACTGGAAGTGGTGGATCCCGGCCGTGGCCGGGGCCGTCGCGGTGAAGGTGAAGGTGTGGGCCTGCCCCGGCGCCACGGAGTCGCTGCCGCCCAGCAGCACCCGACCGAGGCCCCAGGTCGAGTTGTCCTGGGGGTTCTGGGCGCCCAGCTTGTAGTCGGTGGCCGCGGTCCAGGTGGTGGTGCCGATGTTGCGCATCATGACCGCGACCGTGGCGGTCTGGCTCGGCGCCATGACCGCGGGCGCGCTCTGCGCGACGAAGGCGGCGTCGTTGGCCCGGGTCGACATGCAGGTGTGGAGGGTCGCGTCGCAGGTGCGGCCCGCGAGCGGGCAGCTCGCGCACGCGTCGCCCTCGCGGCCGCAGGCGGTGCTGCTCTGGGCGGCGTAGGCGAGGCACTCGTGGGCGGCGGTGCAGCAGCCGGCGGCGCAGCCGTTCGTGGAGCACGCGCCCCCGCAGCCGTCCGGTGCGCCAGGGCACTTGCCGGCGCAGTCGGGCTGGCAGGCCCCGCAGTCCGCGGCCGCGCAGGCGTCGTCGGCCACGGGCCCGTCGCCGGCATCCTGGACGCCGCCGTCGCTCGCGCCGTCGGCTCCGCTGTCGGTGGCGCCGCCCTCCCCGGCGGCCGGCGTGTCGCGGCCGGCGTCGCCGGCGGCAACGTCCCCTCCGGGACCGCCGCCGACGAGCTGCAGGGCCCCGAGCGCGGCCACCAGCGGCGCGGCTCCGCGACTGGCAGTCCGGTGGCGGATGTGACCGGTCATGGCGTCCCTCCGGGTGCGCCCTCCACGGTGCCAGCCGGCGCCGCGGCGCGCAAGTGCCGGGTCACTGCTGCTGGCAGCCCAGACCCGTCGGCGGCACGCCCCGGGGCCCCGGCTTGCAGACGGCGCCGGGGGAGTACGGCGGACGCAGGTTCAAGAGCGAGTCGTCGCACACGGAGCCCATCGGGCACTCCTGATCGCCCATGCATGACTTCGTGCAGCCGGTTCGGAAGCACCCGGCGTCCCAATCGGGCCAGCCCAAGCACCACCCGGACACGCAGTGTCCCCACCAGCCCACGCCGCCGGCGTCCACCACGACGCCCGGAGGCAGCAGGGGGCAGGGTTGCATGTAGCCCTCGGGGGGCGTCGGCCCACGGGTGGGCTGGCAGCTCCATTCCTTGATGACCCGCGCGGCCCGGGTGTGGGCGGCCGGCTACGCGCTCCACACGCAGCGGATCCCTGGCGCCATCACCTCCAGGGCACGAAGCTCTCGGCGGGGCTGTACCTGGCTAGGGAGCGGCGGCGGGAGCTCCGGCTGGTGACCTTCCGTCCGGTCAGGATCAAGAAGCCGTTGCTGGTGCTCGACTCGACCGGCACCCCGCCGCTCTACCGGCGCATGTTCCCGCGGCACCAGCTGGAGGTGGACCCGGCCTGGTGCCGGTTGCAGGCGAAGGTGGTGCAGATCTGTGACCAGTCCATGCCGTTGGCCACGCTGAAGAGCAAGCAGAAGCTGAAGCAGGTGCAGAAGCTGGTGACGGCGATCATCAAGCAGCGGAAGCCGGTCAGGGGCGTGCTGGTAGTAGCCCGCCGCGATGTCCTCAAGCGCATGACCTTGCCGGGATCGGTGCAGCAGATCTACTACGGGGCGCAGCGGGGGTCACGGAAGTTCGAGAAGTGCCACACGGTCATCCTGGTCGGGGCGGCCGAGCCAGGGCCGGAGCAGATCGCCGCGCAGGCCGAGGCCCTGCTGCACCGGCCGGTCAGCCGGACCCGCAGGGATCAGGAGCGGGCCTACGCCTACCCCAGCAGCCCGGGCAAGAGCTACGGCACCCAGGTCAAGGTGTACCCCCATGCCCTGCACCAGGCGCTGTTGGAGCGGGTGCGGGAAGGCGAGATGACCCAGGCCGCCTATCGGATCAGGCCCCTGGAGTCCAAGCCGGACGGCATGGTGTTCGTCCTTTCATCCCTACCCCTTGATCTCCTGCCTCCGGATGAGCTCCTGCCGCTTGAAGAGCTGCGTGATCGTTTCGATCAGAGCGGCTCAGAGCGCAGTGGTCGAGTCCACTAGCAGCTCGACCAGAGCGAGGTGGCCCAGAGGCTGGGCGTCAACCGCCAGGCCGGTAGGTGATCAAGACCGGTGGAGACAGAAGTTCCACCAGTGGATACAGCAGTTCCATCCGAGGTTCTCCGTGCACGTAGAGGCACAGACTTGGTACGGGAAGGGAGGGATTTCAATACCTTATGCTCCCGGATCAAGTGCCAGCCACTATTAAGTATCTATGCCGCGGCTGGCGCCGCGGGAGCAGAGGTTCCCTCTCCCCCCGTACCAAGTCAGCACCGCTACGTGCTGCTGATCTGCGGCTTGATCGACCGAGGTCATCGGTCGCCCGAACCGGACTCTGGGGCAGCGTGCGCGTCCACCAACTCCTGTAGCCGCTGCAGTTGTTCTTCCCGCGTGAGGTCGACCAGCAGCCGCAGATCTTCTACGTCAAGGTGACCGCGGTCGAACTGCCTCAAGGCCGTGGCGCACAAACTGTGTGCCGGCACCTGGGCGCGGAGAGCCGGGTCCCGCTGCGTGAGCGTGTAGGCCAGCTCCTCCTGAACGGCCTCACCCTCAGCTGCCGCCTCGTCCATCTCGGCCGGGTGGTCCTGATCGACCGTACCCTGGACGAGCCGCTGGAATGCCTCCAGCTGGTCCCGGAGCTTCACGTGCCGAAGTGGCTGGGCTTGTTCGACCGAGATGAGCCCTCGCTCCACGGCCCGGACGATGCTGGGCCGAAGATCTTCGGCACCCTCGAAGTAGAAGGCCACCTCCGCCTCCGGTTCCGGCGTGGGCTTGGCAGGCCGAACCGCAGCACCACTTGGTCGGCGAACCGGGACCCGGGCACAGACCTCTTGGCGATGCCGAAGATCCTGCTCCTCCAGCCGGCGCTGCTCGGCCAGCCAGTGCTTCAGCTCGTCCTGAGCCCGTGCCCGATCATCGGCGAGGAGGCTGGCGTCCCGAACGGCCTCCGCGAGCACGATGGCCCGGGCCACCTGGTCGTTGCACCTCACCACGAGGCCGGGAACCGACCTGAGGCCCGCGGCCTTGGCGGCGGCCAGCGTGAGGGCATCGACCAAGACCTCGTGGTACCGCTCGGCTCGCCCCCAGGGCCGCACGACCAGGGGCCGGGCCAGACCGAGCCTGCAGATCTGGTCGGCCACCCGCTCGACCTCTTTGTCTCTCATCTGCCGCTCGAACGCCAAGGGCGAGACCTTGAGGAAGCTGGTGCTCAGGTTACTGTACCGATAATGTGGCGGCTCTCTCGTCGGCATGGTTGCGTCTCCGTGGCCAATTGATCATTCCTGATCTTAGTGCTGTCTCAACATGGTGGTCGTCGTGTTGCGATTGGCACTGTGCAGAAACATATGCCTATGATACCATGACCCTGTGACCATGCGAACGACCGCAAGATGCATGTCCGACGGCAAGACGAGTCGCGGTGGAACCTCCGCCGCCAGGGCGCGCATTCCTCGACCTCGATTCCTGGGTGAGGGACACAGTACCGAAATGATCAGGTCTTCCGGCGACAAGGGCATGGCCTCCAGGAGAGAGCAGCCGGGGCACAACTACCGAGCCGGAAGGAGCCACAGGATCTGCGGCCACCGAGCGCGCGGCTGGAGGCCGTCGCCAGTGGCTGGGAGCAGCTCCAACCCCGCGACCTGCAGGCCCTCGCTGCCGACATCCTGGTGGCCGCCGATGGTAGCCGCCAGCGCCTGGACGTCCAGATCAATGGACTCCTTGAGCAGCTGATCGGTCCGAACCTACGGCGCTCGCGAGAATCGCCAGGGGTCGGCTCGCCAGAAGTGGACCACCCCTCGTGTTCCCGTCGGAGATGGCCCGTGATCTGCATGATCTCTGATCAGCCGCGTCGTAGGGGCGGAGAAGCGTTTCTTGGCGCGCG
>JACRCY010000627.1 GCA_016218785.1 Deltaproteobacteria bacterium | reverse complement strand
GCGGACGCCGCGCCGCCCGGGTCCGCCGCGGCGCCAGCCGGCGACCGACCGCGGCGCGCGCCGCTGCCCGAGATCGACTTCGCCACGTTCATCCTCTCGCTCGGGACCTCGGCGCTCTACCACCTGGGTGAGATGCCGGGGCCGGACGGCGAGAAGCCTACCCAGAACCTCCCCCTGGCCAGGCAGACCATCGACATCCTCGCGCTCCTGCGCGACAAGACGAAGGGCAACGTCTCGCCCGACGAGGCGCAGCTCCTGGACAGCCTGCTGTACGACCTGCGGATGAAATATGTCACGGCCACGGGCAAGTAGTAGCCGGCCACGCGGGCTCGGGGGCGCGCTCCTCGGCACGACGCTGGTCGTCGCCCTGGTCGTGGCCCTCGGGCCCCTCGCCGGCTGCCGGCTCAAGAGCCGCGACGACGGCCTCTCGCCGCCGATGGCGCCGGCCCCCACGCTGACACCCGTCTCGCCCTCCAGGCCGCCGGCCGCGGCGCCCGCCGGCCGCGGCGCGGTCAAGATCGTCTATCCGGCGGCGCCGGGCTCGTTCGTCGAGCTGTCGCGCAAGGTGGTGCCCGCGGTCGTCAACATCCGCACCACCCAGGTCGTGCGCGGCGGCCCCTGGGAGTACTGGTACGGCGACCCCTTCGGCGGCCCCCGGCGCAGCCCCTCCGAGGGTCCCGGCAAGAAGAGCCTCGGCACCGGCTTCCTGGTGGACGAGGACGGCATGGTCCTCACCAACAACCACGTCATCGCCAACGCCGACGTGATCATGGTGCAGACGCACGACAAGCGGGAGTTCCGCGCCAAGCTGGTGGGCCGGGACGAGAAGACCGACGTGGCGCTCCTGCGGATCGAGCGCACCGGCATCACGCCGCTCCGGCTCGGCGACTCGGACGCGGCCGAGGTGGGCGAGTGGGTGGTGGCGGTGGGCGAGCCCTTCGGCCTGTCGCACACGGTCACCGCCGGCATCGTCTCGGCCAAGGGGCGCGACGACGACGAGATGCAGGGGTTCGGCCGCGAGGGGTACTGGAACTTCATCCAGACCGACGCCTCGATCAACCCGGGCAACTCGGGCGGCCCGCTGGTGAACCTGTCGGGCGAAGTGATCGGCATGAACACCGCCATCCGCGCCCAGGCCACGGGCATCGGCTTCGCCGTGCCGGCCAACATGATCCGCGACATCCTGCCCCACCTGAAGCGCGAGGGGCGCGTCACCCGCTCGTGGCTCGGCGTCATGATCCAGGAGATCACGCCGCAGCTGAAGGCGCACCTCAAGCTCGCCCGCGACCGCGGCGTGCTCATCACCGAGGTGATCGAGGGCGGGCCGGCGGAGCGCGCGGGCCTGCGGCCCGGCGACCTGGTGCTCGAGTTCAACGGCAAGCCGATCCAGAGCCGCCGCGAGCTGCGCTGGCAGGCGTCGCTGGCGGGCGTGGGGCGCGACGTGCCCCTGCGCATCGCGCGCGGTCAGAGCGAGTACGTGCTCACCCTGCGCACCGAGGAGCTGCCGCAACCCGCCGAGTAGTCCGGCCCGGGCGCCCCGCCCCCGCGCACCCGGATGTCGCTGGTCCGCTCACACCCCACGGCATCGACCGCGGCCACGCTCACGCCCGGCGCCGCGAGGTCGACCTCGAGCACGTTGGCGGTCTGCGCGCCGCCCGCGTAGCTCGCGTAGCGCTTGCTCCGCCAGACGACGCCGCGGGCCACGGTGCGCTCGCGACCGGCTTCGACCTGCTCCTGCGGCGGACCCCGGAGCCCACGCCGGAAGCCTGGCGCGCTCTCCCCACTGGGCGCTACGAAGCCGGCTTCGCCTTCGACATCGGCGTCGACTTCGGCCTCGCGTTCTGATGCGCCTTCGGCCCGGGCCGGGCCACCGCCAGCACCCATCCCCCCCGGGATTGCCGGCGGCAGGGTGCGCCGAGTGGCCGGCTCTTAGTCCGCCGCTTCCACGAACTTCGCCACGATCGTCTTGAGCCCCGCGCGGGGAAAGAAGATCTGGAGCTTCAGGTTCGGCCCCTGCCCCGTCCAGCCGCGCACCTCCCCCTCGCCGAACTGCTGGTGGCGCACCCGCATGCCGATGCGGTAGCCGGGGTGGTCGTCGTCGTACTCGATCACGGTGCCGCCGCGGTCGTGACGCCGGACCATGGACGCGGTGCTGCTGCCCTCGCGGCGCGGCGGCGAGCGGACGCCGGGCTGCTCCTCCTCGAGGCGGGCTGCCGCGGCCAGGCGGGCGGCGCGCGTCAAGCGCTGCGTGTCCTCGTCCTCGATGAAGCCGGGCGCGGCCTCGTCCTCGTCGCGCCCCGCCCCGCCGCGGCCGCGGCCGTAGCCACCGAGGCCGCCGAACGCGAGCGGCGCCTCGGGCTCGTACCCCCGCGGCACCGCCACGCACTCGGCCGGGATGTCGGCGATGAACCGCGAGGCCTCGTTCTGCTGCGGCTGGCCGTAGAGCATCCGCTGCCGCGCCCGCAGGAGCAGCAGCCGCTCGCGGGCCCGCGTGATGGCGACGTAGGCGAGCCGCCGCTCCTCCTCCAGCTCGGCGAGGTCGTCGAGCGAGCGGCCGTGCGGGAAGATCCCCTCCTCGAGCCCGGCCACGAACACGACCTTGAACTCGAGCCCCTTGGCGCTGTGGATGGTCATCAGCGAGACGCGCCCCTCGGCGGCGTCGTAGCCGTCGAGGTCCGAGGCCAGCGAGATGCGCTCGAGGTAGCCGGTGAGGCTCGGCGCCGGGTCGGTCTGCTCGTACTGCCGCACGTCGCCGATGAACTCCATCAGGTTCTCGACGCGTGACTGCGCCTCCTCGGAGGCGTCCGCGGTCAGGGCGGCGAGGTAGCCGGTCTCCTCCAGCACGAGGTCGGCCAGGTCGGCCGGCCCGAGCGAGGCGGCCGCGGCGCGCAAGCGGTCGAGCAGCTCGACGAAGGTCGCCAGCCGCCGGCGCGCGGCCGTGCCCACCACGTCGCTCCCGGGCGGCGCGCACTGGCGCAGGGCCTCGTACAGGCTGACGCCCCTGGCGCGCGCGTGCGCGACGACCTTCTCCACCGAGGTCTCGCCCAGGCCCCGCGCCGGCACGTTGACGATGCGCAAGAGGTCGACCTCGTCGTCGGGGTTGTGGATGACGCGCAGGTAGGCACAGAGGTCCTTGATCTCGGCGCGGTCGTAGAACCGCAGGCCCCCGACGATGGCGTAGTGGAGGCCCTGGGCCCGCAGCGCCTCCTCGATCACGCGCGACTGGGCGTGGGTGCGGTAGAAGACGGCGCACTCGCCGGGTGTTCGGCCTTCCTCGCGCTGGAGGTGCCGGATGCCGCGGCTGATGAACTGCGCCTCGGCGCGCTCGTCCTCGCACACGGCGTAGAGGATGGGCGTGCCGGGCTCGTTCTCGGTGTACAGCGTCTTCTGCTTGCGCGCGCGGTTGCGGGCGATGACGCCGTTCGCGGCCTGGAGGATGACCTTGGTGGAGCGGTAGTTCCGCTCCAGCTTGACCACCCGGGCGTCGGGGTAGTCGCGCTCGAAGTCGAGGATGTTGCGCAGGTCGGCGCCGCGCCAGCGGTAGATCGACTGGTCGTCGTCGCCGACCACGCACAGGTTGCGGCTGCCGCGGGCGAAGTGCTGCGCCAGGAGGTACTGCACCCGGTTGGTGTCCTGGAACTCGTCGACGAGCACGTGCTCGAAGCGCCGGCCCAGGTAGGCCGACACCTCGTCGCCCGCCTGGCACAGCCGGAGCGCGTGGAGCAGGAGATCGCCGAAGTCGCAGGCGTTCAAGCGCAGCAGGCGCTGCTGGTAGGCGGTGTAGAAGCGCTTGAAGGTCTCCTGCTGCCAGTCGCCCGCCGGCACGTCGGCCGGCCCGAGGCCCCGGTTCTTGGCGTCGTCCACCTGGGCCAGGAGCTGACGCGGCGGGAAGAGCCGCTCGGAGAGGTTCAGGTCCTTGCGCAGCCGCGTGGCCAGCACGCGCTGGTCGTGCTCGTCGAAGATGACGAAGTCGCGGCTCAGGCCGAGCTTCTCGGAGTACGCGCGCACCAGGCGCGCGGAGAGCGCGTGGAAGGTGCCGATCCAGCAGCCCCGCGCGCCGGCCGCGAGCCGCTCGGCGCGCTCGCGCATCTCGCCGGCGGCCTTGTTGGTGAAGGTCACGGCGATGATCGCCCGCGGGTCGACGCCGCGCTGGAGGAGGTACGCCAGCCGGTAGGTGATTGCCCGAGTCTTGCCGGAGCCGGCCCCGGCGAGGATGAGGAGCGGCCCGCCCGGCGCCTGCACCGCCTCGCGCTGCGCCGGGTTGAGGTCGCGATCGAGATCGAGCACCCGCCTTCTATGCCGGACCGCGCCGGCCGGTGCAAGCGCCTTCTCACCGCGCCGACGGGATTCCGGCTCACGCCTGCGGCACCCGGGTCGCTGCGGCCGGGCGGTCCGCGACCAGGAGCACGTTGGCGCGGTGGAGGAACCCGCCCGCGGGCTTGATGGTCACGGTGAAGCCGGCGGCCTCGAGGAGGCCCTGGAGCGCGGCCGCCGGGCGGTAGTGGAAGCGGCCCGCCACCCGGTGCCAGCCGAGGCGCGCCCCCCACGACTCGAAGAGGCGCGCGAGCAGCATGCGCTCGTCGGCGTCGGCCTCGCGTACCACCAGGCGGCCGCCCGGGGCGAGCGCCGCGGCCACGCGCGCGAGGATCGCGTCCTGGACGTCCGGCGGATGGTAGTGCAGCACGTCGACGAGGGCCGCGCCCGTGCACGCCGGCGGGGCGTCGCTCGTGAGGTCGGCGTGCTCGAAGCGCACCCGGGGCAGGTCGCGCGCCGCCGCGCGGGCCGTGGCCAGCCCGGCCTCGTCCCAATCGAGCCCCACGACCTGGGCCTCCGCCCCGGCCTCGACGAGGAGCACCGCGAGGAGCCCACGGCCGCAGCCGAGGTCGCCGACCGTAGCCTCGGGGCGCGTAGCGATCGACCGCAGGGCGTCGGCCGCGAGCAGATAGGCGGGATCGAGGCGGTACTTGAGGCGCGCGTAGTGACGGTCACGGGGCGACGCCGCGGCGTAGCGGGCCGCGGCGCGGGGCCGCGCCGCGCGCACCTCCGGCGCGAGGAGCTCCAGGTGCCGCCGCCGCGCCACGGCCCAGGTGAGCAGGCCGAAGCCCGCGCCGAGCACGGCGCCCACCACCACGCTCCCCAGGACCCACGCGCCGAGGACGGAGCGCGCGATGGCCACGGCCTCGAGGCCGCGGAACGCGTCGAAGGCGAAGCCCAGGAACCGGCCGCGCAGCAGGTACTCGCCCAGCTGCACCTCGGCATAGAGGATCACCGCGGTCAGCGGCGGCGTCGAGATCTGCACCCCGACGAGCGTCGCCACCTTGTTGAGCCGGAAGAGCCAGGCCACGAGGAGGCACAGGGCGATCTGCAGGCCGTAGAGCGGCGTGCAGCCGAGGAACACGCCCGCGGCCACGGCCCAGCCGAGGCCGGCGGGCGAGGCGTGCGCCGCGAGCAGGCGCTTGACCGCCGCGCGCACGGGCCCCTGGCGCGGCGGCCCGGCGGGCGCCGGCCCCGCGCTCGCGGCCTCGGTCCGGTCAGCGGACATTGGGGGAGGATGGCGGAGGGCGCGTCGTCGGTCAACCACGGCCGACGCTGGCAGCAGGGCTAGACCGGCAGCGCGGCCAGGAAGGTCGCCGCGTCGATGATCTGCACGTCGCCGGCGCGGCCCGGGCCCAGGCAGTCGCGCACCACCTGAATGCGAGCCGCGACCCGCAGCTTCTCGCCGAAGTAGCGCAGCGCCGGGTTCGGCTGGAGCTGGGACACCTTGGCCTCGACGAGCAGCCACGGCCGGCGGTCGCGGGTCAGCAGGAAGTCGACCTCCCGCTTCTCCTTGTCGCGGACGTAGTGCAGCTCGAGCGGCGTCAAGCCCCAGTCCTGCGTGAAGTGGCACCACTTCAGCAAGTGGCTGGCGACGAGGTTCTCGAAGCGGGCGCCCGGGTCCGCCACCTCGGACCAGTCCCAGAGGTACAGCTTCGGCTCGCGACGGAGCGCCCGCTGTAGGCGCGACGCGTAGGGGCGGACGAGATAGACGAAGTACAGGCGCTGGAGCTGGGCGGTCCACAGACGCACGGAGTCGAGCGCCACCTGGAGGTCTGCACGGAGGTTGTTGTACGAGAGGGCCCCGCCGCTCCGCAGCACCAGCAGCTCCACCAGCTCCTCGACGTGGGACAGCAGCTGGATGCGGGTCAGGTCGCGCAGATCTTCCCGCACCAGGAGCGCGCGCCGCTCGCGCAGCCACAGCCGGTGGCGGCGCTCCTGCTGCCTGAGAAACGGCTCCGGGAATCCCCCCCAGCGCAGCAGCGCGTCGAGCGCGTCCCGCGCGGCGCGCGGCGGCGCGCCGGCCGCGCCGAGCTGCGCCAGGGTGCGCTCCGGGGAGTCCGTCCACGAGGCATCGCCCGGCCCGAGCACCTCGCGCACCGACAACGGGTGGAGCCGGTACTGGTGGTAGCGCCCGAGCAGGCTGTCGCCGCCGCGCTGGTAGACATCGAGACGCCCGCTCCCGGTGACGAGGACGTCGAGACGGTCGTGGCGCGTGTCCCACAGCCCCTTGAGGAACCGCTTCCAGCGGGGGTGTTTGTGGACTTCGTCCAGGACCGCGAGCGGCCGGGCGCCGCTTCCCGCGGGCCGACAGCCGTCGACGAAGGCGTACGGGGCCTGCACCACCTCGCGCCGCCACGCGAGATCGTCCCAGTTGCGGTAGAGGTCGTCGCAGCCACGCGCGGCGAGGAGCGTCCGGGCGAGCGTGGTCTTGCCTACCTGGCGCGGTCCGACCACGAACGCCATCCGCCCCTGGGGGAAATGCCCCGCGAGGAGCAGGTGCTGGAGCGTGCGCTCCATACGACCATTATCCATGTACCTGGTAGAAGGTCAAGACCGTTACGATACCTGCCTGGTAGAAAGTCGGATGACACCACGACGCCCGAGGGGCGCCACGGCGCAACCCTGGAGACGCTCCACTGCCATTGCCCGGGCCCGGGTTCGTGGCTACGCTTGGGCCCCGTGGAGACGTCGCTCTCGTACCGCCACCCGTTCGAGGGACCCCTCTGGCGGCGCGTGTTCCTCCTCGGGGTGCAACACTTCCCGCGGCCGGTCCAGGTCGCGACCATGCCGTTCTGGGCGGCGCTCTTCTTCGGTCCCCTGCCGCGGGTCTGGCGCACGTGCGGCCGCAACCTCGACCGCCTGGACGGGCCGCTGCCGCCGGGCGCCCGCGAGGTGCGCACCTACCGCCTGATGGTGAACTACGCGCAGGCGATCACCGACGCCTACCGCTGCCACGTGGGCGGCGCGGTGCCGGTCACGGCGGTCTACCACGGCCGCGAGCGCCTCGCGGCCGCCCGCGCGCGCGGCCGCGGCGTCATCATCGTCACCGGCCACCTCGGCGCCTGGCAGCTCGGTCCCTACCTGCTCGCCCGCGAGGGCGTGGGCCCGCTCACGGTGGCCATGGCGCAGGAGCCCAACCCGGCCCTGCAGCGGTTCATGGAGTCGTTCCCACGCCCCTTCCGCATCGTCTACTCCAACGGCAGCACGTTCGGCACGCTCGCGCTCCGGACCACCCTCACCGCCGGCGGCGTGGTGGCCATGCAGCTCGACCGCCCTTTGGGTGAGGCGCACGTCACGCTGCCGTTCGCGGGCGGCGCCGCCCGCTTCGCCACCGGCCCCGCCGCGCTGGCGCGCACCACGGGCGCCGCGCTCGTCCCCGCGTTCCTGACCATGGGGCCGGGCGCCGAGGTGCACGTGCACGTGGAGGCGCCCATCATCGTGCGCCGCACGCGCGACCGCGCCGCGGACCTCGCCGCCAGCACCCAGGCGGCCGTCGCCTGCTACGAGCAGCACGCGCGGGCCGCGCCGCTGCAGTGGTTCAACTTCTACGACTTCTGGGAGGCGCCGTGACCGCGCGGCTCGGGAGCGCGCCGTGACCGCGCCGGGCGCCGTGATCACGGGCTACGGCGCCATCTCGGGCTTCGGTGCGGGCGCCGGGTGTCTGTGGCAGGCGCTCCTCCAGGGACGGTCCGCGGTCGCGCCGGCCACCGCCTTCGCCGGCCCCGAGTACGATGCGCACCTCGCCGCCATGGTGCCGGACGCGGACCCGGGGCCACGGCGCGCCACCGCCCTCGCGCTCCACGCGGCCCGCGAGGCGCTCGGCCACGCCGGCCTCGAGGCGCCGTTCGCGCCCGAACTGGCCCCGCGCGTGGCCGTGGTGGTGGGCACCACCCTCGGCGGCATCCTCACCTTCCTGCCCCACCTGCGCGGCGGCCCGCTCCCGGCGCCGCCCACGTTCGCCCCCGGCGGGCCGGCGGTCGAGGTGGCCTGCGCCCTGGGCGCCGCGGGGCCGCTGCTGGTGCCCTCGCTCGCCTGCGCCTCGGGCACGGCGGCGGTCGGCCTGGCCCTCCAGCTCGTGCGCGACGGCCGCGCCGACGTGGTCGTGGCCGGCGGCGTGGACGCCCTCTCCGACTTCGTCTACGCGGGCTTCCAGTCGCTCACCGTCCTCGACGCCGCGCCGGCGCGCCCGTTCGCGGCGGAGCGGCGCGGCCTCAACCTGGGCGAGGGGGCTGCGTTCCTGGTGGTGGAGGCGGACGCGCACGCCCGCGCCCGCGGGGCCCGCGCCCGCGCGCGCCTGACCGGCCTCGGCCTCGCCGACGATGCCCGCCACATGACCGGCCCCGACCCGGAGGGGCGCGGCGCGGCGCAGGCCATGGCCGCCGCCCTCGCCGACGCGGGCCGCACCGCCGCGGAGGTCGACTTCATCAACCTCCACGGCACCGGCACCTCGTTCAACGATC
The DNA here is from genome assembly GCA_016218785.1 of Deltaproteobacteria bacterium. Taxonomy (GTDB): domain Bacteria; phylum Myxococcota_A; class Polyangia; order JACRCY01; family JACRCY01; genus JACRCY01. The sequence goes on along the minus strand of JACRCY010000627.1, from coordinate 881 downwards.
TGATGGAGCGCCACGCGGTGTGGCGCCTCCTCGGCGCGCGCACGCCCGCGGTGCCGGTCGACTCGATCAAGGGCGCCCTGGGCCACACCCTCGGCGCCGCCGGCGCCTTCGAGGCCCTCCTGCTGTGCCGCGTGGTCGCCGCGGGGCTCATCCCGCCGACCGTCAACACCACGGTGCGCGATCCCGCCATCGACCTGGACGTGGTCGTGGGCGCGCCGCGGCGCGTGCCCGTGCGCGTGGCCCTCTCGACCACCTCGGGCTTCGGCGGCCTCAACGCCGCGCTGGTCGTCGAGCGCGTCACGGACCAGGAGGACCCGGCGTGATCCGCGACGTGGTCATCACGGGTGTCGGCTGCCTGCTGGCGCGCGCACCGAGCGTCGCCGCGCTGCGCCCGGGCGCCGCGGTCGGCTCGGCGGCGCGCCTCCCCGACCCGCTGCCGCGCCCCGCGGCCTGGGCGTGCAGGGCCCCGCGCCTCGCGCGCATGGACCGCTTCTCGCAGGTGACGTTCCTGGCGGCCCACGAGGCGTTTCTGGCCGCCGACCTCGCGACGCGGCCGCCGCGTCCCGAGGGGTTCGGCCTCTGCCTCGGCACGGCGTACGGCTGCCACGCCGTCAACGAGGACTTCTACCGCGGCTTGCTGCGCGACGGCGCCCGCGGCGCCAGCCCGCGGCTGTTCGCCTACACGCTCCCCTCGTCGCCGGTGGGCGAGGCGGCCATCGCGTTCGCCGCGCGCGGCCCGGTGCTGACGCTGGCGCAGGGGTGGGACGCGGGCCTCGCGGCCGCGGCCGAGGCCGCCCGCCTGTGCCACCACGGCCAGGCCGAGGTCGTCATCGCCGGCGGCAGCGACGTGCTCTCCGCGACGCTCCTCGCGCTGCTCGCCG
>JACRCY010000626.1 GCA_016218785.1 Deltaproteobacteria bacterium | reverse complement strand
TGCAGGAACCCGTCGCCGCACCGTGCGTGCAGGCAGGTCGTGAGGCAGTCGTCCAGGTTCGACACGTTGCCGTCGTCGCACTCCTCGCCCTCCTGGACGATGCCGTCGCCGCAGGTGGGCAGGGCGCAGACATTCGTGCAGTCGTCGTTGTCGACGTCGTTGCCGTCGTCGCAGGCCTCGACCCCCTTGCGGACGAACCCGTCGCCGCAGCGCGCCTTGGTGCAGGTGCTCGGGCAGGCGTCGGTGTCGTCGAAGTTGCCGTCGTCGCACTCCTCCCCCGCCTGGACGTAGCCGTCCCCGCAGCGGGCGCGCCGGCACATGGTCGTGCACGCGTCGTCGCTGAAGGGATTGCCGTCGTCGCACTCCTCGCCGAGCGACGCCTGGACGATGCCGTCGCCGCACCGGGGCAGCGTGCAGGCGTTGGTGCAGGCGTCGTCGTCGGCGGGGTTGCCGTCGTCGCATTCCTCACCCTCGTCCACCACGCCGTCGCCGCACTTGGGCTGCTTGTCCCCGCCGCAGCCCGCGCCGAGGAAGGCTGCCACCAGCGCCCAGCGGAGGAGATGAGAGACCAGGCGGTCGCGCGTCATGCTCGTTTTCCTTTCTTTCTCGCACCCAGGCCCGGGTCGCGGCGTCGTCACCACACCACGCTCTCCACGGTCGCGGTCGGGCCGGTCGGCGTTGCGCCCCCGAGGAGGAAGATGTGCCCGCTCTCGAGCACGCTCCCCATGAGGTAGCGCGCCCGCGCCAGGGGCGCGGGAATGGCGTTGAAGTTCTTGAGGTCCGGCGGGTCCGGCAGGCCCCCGGCGCAGACCAGCCCGAGGCCGCAGATCTGCGCCGAGCGGCCGTCGTTCGAGGGCGCCCCGCCGGAGCCGCCGAAGGCGAACAGCTGGTTCGCGGCCACGGCGTAGCCGTAGCCGGCCCGCTGGCCCGGGTCGGTGGGCAGGGCGGACCAGGCCGTCAGCTGACCGCCGGCCTGGACCCTGGCCGCGTCGAGGTCGGTCACGAGGGCGCCGCCCGCGTCGTACCCGCCGCCCACGTAGAGCCAGGTGTCGCCGGGGCTGACGCGGGTGGTCACCGTCTCGTTGGCGGTGAAGATCCCGTTCTGCCACCGCCCGACGCCGAGCTGGTTGACCGCGGGCTGGACCCACGCCGGCGCCGGCGCCTGCGATCCGCCCGCGTCCACCGTGATCGCGAGGTACTCGTACCGCGTCGGCGTGGTGCCGCCCGCGGTGCGCCCGCCGGCGGCGTAGAGGTACCACGTGCCGGGGGCGAGCGGGTCCCGCGCGCTCGCGAGGCCGAGACCCTCGCGCGCGGTGTTGAGCGCGGGCATGACCGCCCACGTTCCCAGATCGCCGAGGCGCCGCGGACGCTGCGCCCCGGTCGCGCCGCCGGTGTCGCTGTACGTGGTCCCCGCGGGGACCGCGGCTAGGAGCTGCTCGTTCCCGGCGGCCAGGCCCGGCGTCGGGCTCCGGTACACGCGGTAGCTCGCGGCACCAGGCACGGCCACCCAGGTGAGCGTGACTCGCAGGCCCTGCGGCAGCCCTGCCGGCACCTGCACGGGCTGGGGGTCGCTCGGCAGGGATTCGCCGCCCGGGTTGTCCGGGTCCGCGCCGGCCATGACCGCCGCGACCCGGTAGTACCAGATGCCGGGGCCGATGCCGGCGGGGTCGAGCTCGAGGAACACGTCGGTCAGCGCGGGCGCGTCGCCCGGCCTGAGGATCTCCGCCCGGTAGACGGTCGCGACCGGCGTGCCGCTGGCCCCACCGAGGCCGCTGTTGCCGCCGACGAGGTAGACGAACCTGCCCACCGTCTGGCCCGCGGCCAGCGTGCGCGCCGCGGGGAGGCCCTGCGGGAGCGAGCGCCACGTCCCGAGCGCGCCGAAGCGGTCCAGCGGCGCGGCCTCGACGCTGCTCAGGGCGCCCGTCACGAGGCCGCCGTCGCCGCCGATGGCGTACAGGAAGCGCGCCGTGCTGGTCGCCCGTCCCGGCACGGCCACCGGCGCGCGCCGGGCTGAGGTCATCTGGCTCGGCAGCTCCGTGAAGTTGGGCAGGTTCTCGGCCGGGTTCGTGACACCCAGGGCCGAGAACTCGCCATACGCCGCGTCCGGGTTCGTGGCCCGCAGGACGCAGACCAGCCCGGGCGCGAGGCCGGCGACCGAGATGCTCACCGAGGCGGGCGTCCAGGCGTTGCGCGTGACCGCCGGGCTGGTGAGGTTGCCAGCGGAGTCCCGGCACTCCATCGTCACCGCGGGGTTGTCGAACCCCGAGCCCAGGAGGACCACCGTCCCGCCGCCGGGCACGGACCCGGGGCTGATGGTGTCGATGACGGGCGGGGCCGCCGCCGTCACGCGGAAGCCGGCCGGGAGCAGCCCGACCGTCTCGTCGGGGTTGACGACGATCACGTCGTAGAGGCCCACCGGGAGCCCGCCCGGCACCACGGCCGTCACCAGGCCCCCGTCCACGAAGGCGACGGCCGTCAGCGCGCGGGCGACGCCACCGGCGACCGGGCTGAGGTACGCGCGCGGCACGTTCTTGAAGGAGGTCTGGCCAACCGGAGCCGGGTCCTGAGCCCTGAGGTCGACCGGGGTGGTGGCGCTGGTCCAGCCGAAGGGCGGATCGATGGACCTGAGCGCCAGGGTGAGCTGGCCCGTCACGCGGAAGGCGTTGTCGAGCTTCCCGGTGCAGCCGGTCGGGCCCAGGCCGGCGTCGGTGACGAAGACGTCCCAGCCGCCGCTCGGCAGCCCCTTCGGCACCACCGCCTGGACCTGGTTCGGCCGTGCCGGGTCATAGACGAACGGGATGGAGGCCGGCGCGTTCGCGGTCCCGGTCCGGCGGATGGCGACGTCCGTCACCCCGCCGCCGTTGAGGCCTGACAGGTAGATCGTCACCTGGGTGTCGATGCCGGAATACACGATCGGCGGGTCGACGAAGAACACCATCGGCAGCCGGAGGACCTTGAGGGCGTTCGGGAGCGTGGCCTCGCAGCCCGGCCCGTTGGAGACGATGAGGTCGTAGGTGCCGGGCGGCGGCGTCGAGAACGTCGCCTGGAGCTGCGTGGGAGAGAGCACGACCACGGCGGTCGCGCCGATGCCCCCCTCGAGGAGCACCTGGGTACCCGCCCTGAAGCCGGTCCCGGTCACCGTGACCGTGATCGTCGGCGTGCTCTCGCACACCGCCGACGGGACGACGCTCGTCACCGTCGGGGGCAGGCCCAGGCTGAAGACGCCCTCGGCCGTGCAGTCGGTGGTGATGGGGTTGCGCACCGCGATCGGGTAGTCGCCCGCGGCCAGGCCGGGGGGCACCGCAATGTCCATCGTCGCGCACCCCGACACGTCCGCGTACACTCCCGCGATGGGTGCGCAGCCCGACATTGCGGTGATCGCGACCGGGGCACCGGCGAAGGTCACCGCGGGGCGCACGCCGTCCACGACGAGGAAACCGAGGCCGCCCGCGGTGAGCCTCAGCGTGGCCGGGACCACGCCGAGGCAGGCGACCGGCGGCGCCACATCCTCGATGGCGAACCCCGCGCACAGGTCGAAGCGCCGGCAGTCGATCAGGCAGCCGTCGGTGTTGTCGCCGTTGCCGTCGTCGCACTCCTCGTGGCCGGCCCACACGAACCCGTCCCCGCAGCGCGCCCGCCGGCAGTCGGGCAGGCAGGCGTCGGTCGGGTCCTGGTTGCCGTCGTCGCACTCCTCGTGGCCGGCCCATACGACCCCGTCGCCGCAGCGGGCGAAGCGGCAGCTGGCGGTGCAGGCGTCGCCGTCCGTCAGGTTGTCGTCGTCGCACTCCTCGTGGCCGGCCCACACGAACCCGTCCCCGCAGCGCGCCCTGCGGCACAGCGTCGTGCAACCGTCGGTCGGGTCGCCGTTGCCGTCGTCGCACTCCTCGCCGGGCTGCACGACGCCGTCGCCGCAGCGAGGCAGGGTGCACTCGTTGGTGCAGCCGTCCGTGGGGTCGCGGTTGCCGTCGTCGCACTCCTCGAGCCCGAGGCGCCTGAAGCCGTCCCCGCAGCGCGCCAGGAGGCAGGTGCTCAGGCAGCCGTCGGTGTCGTCGCGGTTGCCGTCGTCGCATTCCTCGCCTTCTTGGACGATGCCGTCGCCGCAGGTGGGCAAGGCGCAGTCGCTCCGGCAGCCGTCGTGGTCGTCGTCGTTGCCGTCGTCGCAGGCCTCCACGCTCCGTCGCACGAACCCGTCGCCGCAGCGGGCGGCGGTGCAGTCGGGCAGGCACGCGTCGGTCGGGTCCTGGTTGCCGTCGTCGCACTCCTCGTGGCCGGCCCACACGAACCCGTCCCCGCAGCGCGCGAGGAGACACGTGCTCAGGCAGCCGTCGGTGTCGTCGCGGTTGCCGTCGTCGCATTCCTCGCCTTCTTGGACGATGCCGTCGCCGCAGGTGGGCAGGGCGCAGTCGCTCCGGCAGCCGTCGCGGTCGTCGTCGTTGCCGTCGTCGCAGGCCTCCACGCTCCGTCGCACGAACCCGTCGCCGCAGCGGGCGGCGGTGCAGTCGGGCAGGCACGCGTCGGTCG
>JACRCY010000640.1 GCA_016218785.1 Deltaproteobacteria bacterium | reverse complement strand
GCCGGGCAAGCCGACGCGCGCCCTGTGCCACTTCGAGGTGGCGATCCGCCTGGTCAGGGAACACGGGTTCCACCTGGCCCAGGAGTTCTTCTGGTACAACCCGGCCAAGCTGCCGGCCCCGGCCGAGTGGGTGAACGTCCGCAAGATCCGCGTCAAGGACTCGGTCGAGTGCGTCTGGTGGTTCTCCACGGACCCGTTCCCCAAGGCCAACAACCAGGAAGTCCTCCAGCCCTACTCCCCGGACATGCTGCGGCTGCTCCGCCGGGGCTACCGCGCCAAGGTGCGGCCGAGCGGCCACGTCATCACGGCCAAGTTCACGGACCGGGGCGGGAGCATCCCGGGGACCCTGCTCTCCCTGGGGAACAACGACGCCAACAGCCGGTACTTCGCCCGCTGCGAGGAGACCGGCGTGAAACCGCATCCGGCGCGGTTCCCGCCGCAGCTCCCCGCCTTCTTCGTCCGCTTCCTCACCGAGCCCGGGGATCTGGTGCTCGACCCGTTCGCCGGCTCGTGCACGACCGGCGAGGTAGCCGAGAACCTGGGCCGGAAGTGGATCGCCATCGACCGCGAGCCGGACTACCTGGAAAGCGCCCGCTTCCGGTTCGAGACGCCGTGGGACGAGGGGCGCCGCGCGAGCATCGTCGGCAACGGCACCGGCGGCGACGACGCCCGGGCGACCGCCGGCTCGGCCGAGCAGGCCGCGTTCCCGTTCCGGTAGACGGGCCACCACCGCGGCTGCCGCGCGAGTGGGTCAGGCCCCCGCGCGCCTGCGCGAAGGGTCGGAGACGCCGCGGCTGCGACCGGGGTGCGCTCGCCTCCAGTCCCAGCACGGTGCGGTCCACCGGTTGCCCGGCGCGCTCCGCCGGTCGCCGGTGTAGGGCCACCAGGCGACGAGCTGACTCCGGTGGTCGACGCTCCGCCTCCGCCGGTCGACGGGCCGGCTGCGCTCCCCGTCGGCCCGGCTCCGCTGGTCACCGCCACGGCTCCGCTGGTCACCGCCACGGCTCCGCTGCCGCACGGCCCGCCTCCGCTGCCGCACGGCCCGGCTCCGCCACCGCACGACCCGCCTCCGCTGCCCGCCGGTGAGCCGAGTCGCCCAGAATAGGGGCCTTCACGGAGCAATCGTCGCGAGTTCTTCCACGACTGCCGCGAACTCGGGGAAGGCCAGCCGCAGCCAGTTCAGATCGACCTGCCCCGCGACGTCGCACTTCCCACGGCGGCTCTTCGCCGCCGGGAACTGTGCTGCCAGCGTGCGTTTGAGTTCGTCCGCGGCCCGCGTCCGGGCCCCGGACTCCGCCAGGAGCCAGGCTTCCAGGCACGGATGCGCCACGCCGACGATGACCCGCGGAACGCCACGCAGTCCTCGCGGGGCCGCGCCCTGCAGCTCGTGAGCCACCCGGCTCGGATCGTCCCCTTCGGAGTCGCAGACGATCACGGCGGCATCCACGGCGTGCGGGCCGACGTAGGGGCCGAACGCTGGATCTCCGGTTCCGGCGCGACCGTGCGGCTCACCCCGGAGGTCCTTGATCAATCCATGCCACCCGCTCCTCCACCCCAGCGACCGGGGGAGAAGCTCCACGAAGGCGACATCACGCCGACCGCGCGTCTCCATCAGACTGCGGCGCAGCAGGACATGGATGGCGCCCTCGCGCTCCGGTCGCACGGCCGGCGTCGAGGCCACCGCATGGCGGGGTCTGCGTCCCTCACCGACATCCGACTTGCCATCGCCAATCAGCAGGACTCGGCGCACGGCCCAGCCCTACTGCCTTGCGGACGGCTCAGACGGAAAGCCCCCGAGTCCCCCTGAGTACCAGAGGGTTCCCGGGGCCTCGGCGTAGAGCTCAAGGGCGCGCCCCAACTCCTCGTCGGACGGAGGCACGAGCTTGGTGATGGTCGTGCCTGTGTCATCCGTGCGTTCCACGATTCGCAGGCGCTCGAGCTTGCCCCCGCAGGCGGCGTTGACGAAGAGCGGGGAATGCGTCGACAGGATCACCTGGGTGGCGCTGCGCTCGGCCATGGCCTCGATCCACTCGAGAACCTTGCCGTAGAGGTAGGGATGCACCGAACGTTCGAGATCCTCGAGTACCAACAGGCCGCCGGGCCCGGCCGTTTCCGTCACCCAGGCGAAGAAGAGCGCCATGAGCGTGCCGTCCGACATCGCGGCGGCGGGCAGCGGCGCCACTACCCCGCGCACCTTGAACTCGAGCTCGACATTCTGGTCCGCGGTCACGAACCCGATCGCCTCGACGAAGTCCACGGCCTCGCGGAGCTTGTCGACGATGGCGGGGAACGGGCTCACGGCCCGGTCCTTGGACTGGCGCAGCACCGCCGGGAGGCCGAAGCCATTTGCCGGCAGTGGGGCGGGCGCTTCCAGGGGAGAGCTCCGCATCACCGCCGGATCGGGAGCGTACCGCGTGGCCCACGGCAACTGCCGTCTCAGCCACCGCACCGGATCGACCTCGGAGGAATCCAGGCGTTCCGAGACCAACCGGTCGAGCATCAGCGGGAGCGAGCGCGTCGTAGGCCACTGGTAGGGCCGGGTGCCCGTGGGCTGCTGGGCCTCCCGCGGCGTCGGCACCACAGACATCGGGGCTCCGGCCGCCCGCGGCTGGTACCGCAGGAACTCCCGCTCGATCCGGATGGCGCCGTCAAGGCGTCGAACGGTGATGTCGTACCCGCCCACCGCTTCCTCGTCCTCGAAGACTGCATTGAACCGCCACGGCGTGTCGGAGCGCAGCCCGAAGGTGAGCTGGTCGAAGCCCAACCCATCGAAGTCGATCTCCACGCCGCCGGCGCCATACAGAGGGGTCCGCAGCAAGGTCGCGAAAGTCTGCAACGCGCAGGCGAGGTTCGTCTTGCCCGCGCCGTTGGGTCCCACCAGCACGGTGACGGGCTCGAGCGCGATCTCCGCGTGACGGAAGCTCCGGAAACCATCCACCACCAAGCTCTTGAGCATCCGCGACCCCTCGTGATGCCACATGGTAGGCGCAGGAGGCAGTCGAGGCAAGAAGGCCGAGCAGGCCTCTGGCCCTTCACCGTCCGCCGCGGCGTTGCCACCGATGCTCCGGCACGTGACTGCCAACCTCCGGCCGACACTGACCGCCGTGCTATCATCGTCGCCGTGGCGGAGAACGAGCACGACACCGGCCACGACGTGCACTTCCTGTCGCGGCTGTCGCGGGTGAGCGTGCAGCAGACCGAGCTGGCGCTGCGGCTGTACCGCGATCCGTACCTGGTACGCGCGATCCTGGCCGACCGGGGCGTGCCCGAGAGCGCGCCGCGCGTGGCCATCGCGCTCGCGCCGGACGGGGCGCCGGCGCACGTGCTGGTCGAGCGCTCGGGCGCGTTCGTCACCTGCCTGGCCGCGGGCATGGCGGTCGGCGACGCGCCGGTGGTGCCGTTCGAACGCCTGGAGGTGCACCTCGGCCGCGCCGAGTACGCGGACGAGCTGTGGGAGAAGGCCAGGCCCGTGCTCGACCAGGACGCCCGCACCGTCGCGATCTTCCGGCGCCTCTCCACGGCGGGCACGGGCCTCTCCCGGGAAGAGTACCGGGAGCTGCAGGCGGTGGAGCCGTTCGTCCGGCACGCAGCGCGTGGGTGCGGGGGCTGTGGCGACCGCTCGCCCGCTATGTGCTGGAGCAGGGGCGCACGCCGGTCGAGGCCATCGATCCCAAGGTGGAGAGCCAGGAGGGCTCCACCGCGGACCTCATGACCGCCCGGTTCCTCAACCGGCCCGTGCTCGTCTTGGAGGACCGGGAGGCCTTCGCCGAGGTGCTCGCGGGCGTGCGCGTCCTCGGCATCGTGCCCGGCGAGGCGTTCTTCTTCCCCGCGGCCCACGTGGCGCGCGAGGCCGTGCGCTTCAGCCCGGAGCGGGCGCAGGCGCTGGCGCAGTGGACCGCGCCGGGACCCCCGGTGCGGGCCGCGCCCAAGCCGGGCCGCAACGAGCCCTGCCCGTGCGGCTCGGGCAAGAAGTACAAGCGCTGCTGCGGCGCGGGGTGAGCCCCGGCCCGTCGTGCTCACCCCGCGGGCGCCTGCCGGCCGCGGCGCGGATCGTGCTCCTGACGCGCGGTCCCGACCCGGTCGAGGACCCGCGAGACATCGCCGTCACGCGCGAGCCCGAGCCGCCAGGACGGCACGCGCTCGAACAGCCGGGCCCCGTTCACGAGGGCCCGGGCCGCGAGCGCCGGCGGCACCAGCGCCAGGAAGTGCAGGTGGTGTCCGACCGTCTCGGCGAGCGCGGCGCTCCACCCGGCCGGGACCAGCCGGTCGCGCCGGGCGTGGCGCAGGAGCAGGAGCGCCCGCAGCGGCAGGCCCTGCCGCGCCAGCGCCTGCCGGGCCCGGGTCCGGGGGAGCTGCGTGAGCGGCGTGCCGAAGGCCGCGAAGCCACCGCGCCGCGGGAGCACGAGCACGCCGTCGTCGCCGAGCGCCGCAGCGGGCACGCGCCGGGAGACCGTGCTCTTGCCGGTCCCCGAACGGCCGAGGAAGACGACGGCGCCGCCCCGGTGCGCGATGGCCGCGCCGTGCAGGAGGAGCCCGCCGCGTCCCAGGGCCACCAGCGACAGCAGCGCGGCGTGGGCGTTGACGAGCGCGGGCCACTGAAGGCCCGGGCCGCGCCGGACGACGAGCAGCAGCCCGGCGGAGCTGGCGGCGTCGCCGAAGAAGGCGCCGGCCCGCCAGGCGAAGGCCACGGGCACGGCCGCGCCGGCCAGCATCCCGCCGACGCGCGCGCGCAGCAGGTCATCGCGCAGGTGTGCCGCCACGCGCGCACGCAGCAGCCGGCCCGCTCCTCCGGGCCGCGCTCCCGATCGGCGCCCGATGGCGAGCAACCCCGCCGCGATCGGGGGCGGGAGGGGCCGGGGCCGCGTGCCCGGCGCGGCCGGAGTGACCGCCTCGACCCGCAGCCACGCGTGCGGGCGCCCGTGCAGCTCGTCGACGAAGCCGCGGAAGGTCGCGGCGAGCCGGGCGAGCGGCAGGGCCGGGTGCCGGCTCTCGATCCGCACGCGCAGGCCGCCGATGACGACGTCGACGGCGGCCGACCTAGAGGTAGCTCGCCCGGGCACCACGCAGCACCTTCACGCAGCTCAGGGGGTCGTAGTCGTGGAGCCCGCGGCCGGCGTAGTACGGCACGGCCGGGCAGCCGCCGTGGCACGCCGCGCGGTGCTCGCAGTCGCCGCACCCCTCGGCCGCGCCCACCGGCGTCTCGAACCGCCGGCGGAGCGCGGCCAGCGCGGGCGAGTC
>JACRCY010000634.1 GCA_016218785.1 Deltaproteobacteria bacterium | reverse complement strand
TTTGCGGCCGTCAACCTCGCGCTCGAAGAAGTACATTCCTTCAACTAGCACGGACAGCGCGTGCGCGCAAGCATTTTCCCTCGGCAAGAAGCGCCATTCTCTCCCCCAGGAGGGTTCAAACGTGCGAAAGTCGGGCTAGGGGCGCCGGCGGCTTGGCCCGCCGCTGGGAATCAACGCTCGGTCCCCTCGCCCGCCGCCGGACGCACTACGGTCACGCGCAGCCCGGCGCGGCGTCGTAGCAGGTCGGCCCAGCGCTGCAGGTGCACGACGTTCTCGGTCAGCAGGACGCTACGCGTGCGTGCGGCACCGATCGCGATCAGGACGTCGTGACTGTGGTCGCGCGGCCGAATCCGCGCGTGCCGCCGCGAGTACAGCGACAACACCTGCCCCGCGAGGCACAGATCCTCCTCGTTCGGACAGACCAGACGTCCGAGCTCGCGCGCCGAGCGACGGATCGCATCCACGGCCCGCTTGTCCTCGGCCGAAGCCGTCCCGGCGTAGAGTTCGAGCAGGACCACGCCATGGAGCCACGCCCTGCCGGCGGCCACCAGGGGGTCCACCGTGCTCGCGTACCTCCGGGTGCGCAGATAGGGGATCCAGATGCTGCTGTCCAGCGTCGCCGGGCTCACCTCAGGCGCCGCCCGAACGTCCCGCCGGCCTGCAGGACCGCAATCGCGTCCTGCATGCGTTGGATCGCGAGGGCCTTGGCGACGGCCGCGCGGACGGCCTCCGACTTGGTCCTGTAGCCGCCCAGCTTCACCCACTCACGCAGCGCGCGAGCGTCGACGACCAGCGATTCCTTCTCCAGGTCTGACGCGCGGCGTGCCATCTGTTCCTACCAATTGCCAGTATAGTTCCTACCGGGGGAGACCGCCAGGGGACCACGCCAGCCGCCGCCGGTCGGACCGTCGCGGCGGAGGGCCGCAGTGCACGCCGGGGCTGGCGGGATGTCCCCTCGCAGACGCGGCTGCATGCCGTCCGATACCCGGGGCCTCGCGCCGACACGCGGTTTTTTCATCCAACCGCCTCGGCGGATGCGCCTCGGCGTCGGCGGATACGGCGTCGGCAGAAGCGCTTGTCCTTGACACGTCGCGGCCACCGTCTAGGATCACCCGTCGCAGCACACCGGAGGCCACACGTGTCGGAAGCCAAGGTCAAGACCACCCCGCCGCGCGAGCAGAAGCACTGCCGCAAGGAGGGGTGCAAGCGCCCCTACCGCGCCAAGGGGTACTGCAACGTGCACTACCGCCAGTGGCGGCGCGGCGAGCTCGGCAAGAAGCAGCGCTACAAGATCTGCTCCAAGGAAGGGTGCCGCAAGCCGATGGTGCGCTGGGGCCTCTGCCAGGAGCACTTCGAGGCCGACCAGAAGGGCGCCGCGGCCCCGGCGGCGGGCTAGCCACCTAGAGGTCGCCGCAGCCGGCGCGCCGCCTGCGGCGGTCACGGCGAGCCACGGCGCTCCGCGCCAGCGCCGGAGCAGGCAACCATGGATCGCATCGTCATCGAAGGCGGCCACCGCCTCAAGGGCGAGGTCACGGTCAGCGGCGCCAAGAACGCGGCGCTGCCGCTCCTCGCCGCGAGCATCCTGACCGCGGGGCGCAGCACCCTGCGCGGCGTCCCGGCGCTCGCCGACGTGCGCACCATGTGCCGCCTCCTGGCCCTGCAGGGGGCCGCGATCGAGCGCGAGGGGGAGCACACCCTGCACGTGTCGACCTCGGCCATGCGCGGCTTCGAGGCCCCCTACGAGCTGGTCAAGACCATGCGCGCCTCGGTGCTGGTGCTGGGGCCGCTCGTGGCCCGCTACGGCCACGCCCGCGTGTCGCTGCCCGGCGGCTGCGCCATCGGCGACCGCCCCATCGACCAGCACCTGAAGGGGCTCGAGGCCATGGGCGCGCACATCGCGCTCCGGCATGGGTTCGTGGAGGCGCGCTGCCGCCGCCTGCACGGCGCCACCATCGTCTGCGACCTCCCCACCGTCACCGGCACCGAGAACCTGATGATGGCGGCGGTGCTGGCGCGGGGCACGACCCGCATCGAGAACGCCGCCCGCGAGCCGGAGGTGAGCGACCTCGCCGCGTTCCTCGGCCGCATGGGCGCGCGCCTCGCGGGCGCCGGCACCCCGCTGATCACCGTCGAGGGGGTCGCCGAGCTCCACGCCTGCGAGCACCGCATCATCCCCGACCGCATCGAGGCCGGCACCCTGATGGTGGCGGCGGCGCTCACCCGCGGCGACGTGCACCTCCGCAACTGCCGGCCGGAGCACCTCGACGCCGTGATCGACAAGCTGCGCGAGGCGGGCGTGGCGATCGACCCGGCGGCGGACGGGGTCCGGGTGCACCACCGCGGCGAGCTGCGCGCGGTCGACCTGACCACCCAGCCGTTCCCGGGCTTCCCCACCGACATGCAGGCCCAGTTCATGGTGCTGGCCGCGCGCGCGCGCGGCCCGAGCGTGGTCACCGAGACGATCTTCGAGAACCGCTTCATGCACGTGCCCGAGCTGGGCCGCATGGGCGCCGACATCGTGGTGGACGGCCGCGTGGCCGTCATCCGCGGCGGCGGCCGGCTCATGGGTACCAAGGTGATGGCGACCGACCTCAGGGCGTCGGCCTCGCTGGTGCTGGCCGGCCTGTGCGCCGAGGGGCGCACCGACATCCTGCGGGTCTACCACCTCGACCGCGGCTACGAGCACCTCGACCGCAAGCTGCGGTCCCTGGGCGCCAGGGTCCGGCGGGCGCGGGGAGGGCCGTAGTGGGGCGGGCGGCGCGGGCGGCGCGCGGGGCGCCGGGCCGCGGCCCGGCGCCCGTCACGCTGGCGTTGCCGAAGGGGCGCATCCTCGAGGAGGCGCTCGCCCTCTTCGCCCGCGCCGGCTACGACCTCCGGGCGCTCCACCGCCCCGGACGCCGCCTGATCTTCGACTTGCCCGAGGACGGGCTTCGGGTGATCCTGGTCAAGGATCTCGACGTGCCCACCTACCTCGACTATGGCGCCGCCGATGCGGGGATCGCGGGCCGCGACGTCATCGAGGAGCAGGGCTTCGACCTCTACGAGCCCCTCGACCTCGGCCTCGGCCGCTGCCGGCTGGTCCTGGCGGAGCCGATCGACCGGCCGGTCGACGAGCGCGCCGCCATCCACCTGCGCATCGCCACCAAGTACCCCCAGCTCACGCGCCGCTGGCTCGACGAGCGCGGGCAGAGCGCGGAGGTGATCAAGCTCTTCGGCTCGATCGAACTCGCGCCCGCGGCGGGCCTGTGCGACCGCCTGGTCGACCTGGTGCAGACCGGCGAGACGCTGCGGCAGCACCGCCTCCGCGAGGTGACGACGCTCCTCGCGGTGACCGCGCGCCTAGTGGTCAACCGCGCGAGCCTGAAGCTGAAGGCCGGCCCGTTGAGCGACCTGGTGCGGCGCCTGGCCGCAGCCGTCGCGGCGCCGGCGTCCGCCCGGAGGCCGGCGGCGTGCGCGACGCCGCGGCCCTGGTGCGCCAGCGGGTGACGGAGGCCCTCCGCTACCACCCGCGGGTCGCCTACCAGGGGCTCTTCTCGGAGCCGAGCGCGCGCGCGGCGCTGGCGGCGCAATTGCCCGACCTGGTTCCGTTCGGCGAGCACGGCTACCACGAGGTGGTCGCGCTGCTCGATTGGGACCACCGCCTCCCCTCGAAGGGGCTGCTGCTGCGGCTGTACGCCTACTACGACGAGCGCAGCGCGGCCCGCGGCCGGGAGAGCTTCGACCAACGCACCGAGGACATCGCCGAGCGCGACCGCTACCCCGAGTTCGACGTGCCCGACTACGAGGGCCTCTTCGCCGACGAGGCCTACGAGTCCCCGGTGGAGCTCAAGGGGACGGTCGAAAGGCCGCGCCTGGTGTCGGACTGGCGGCGCCACGTCGAGGACGCGGTGGCCGACGACTGCGTCGACGTGGTGCGCGCCTCCCGCGAGTTCAAGTCGGTGGTGCGGCCCGGCGCCCGGCCCGGGGGCCTCGGGGATCTCGAGGCGGTGGCCTGGTGCCCGCCGTGCGAGAGCGACTACCCCGAGTGGACCGTCGACGTCTGGTACCTGACCGAGTTCGATGGTCTGCTGGGCAAGGGCTACTCGTTCATGGTCGACCCGCGGCAGCACCAGGTCGCCCTGGCGCGCGAGTTCGTGGTCCGCGCCGCGCCCGCCAGCGGCTGATCGCGAGCGACCGCCGGCTACCCCGGGAAGAAGGTGCTCGCCAGCTCGTCGAGCACCTTCTGCAGGCTTTGCGTCATCTCCCGGGCCTCGTCGGGCTCGCAGTGCTCCGCGAGCGCGGGCGCGAGCGTCAGGTCGACGGCGCGCACCAGGTGGCCCAGGGTCACGGTCTCGGGCGTGGCGCCGACCAGCGAGATGGCCTTGGCGAGCGCCAACCCCGAGCGGCGCGGGCTCAGCTGCTTCTCCATCTCCTCCAGGCAGCGCGTGAAGAGCGCGTTCCCCTTGATGCGGGGCACGAAGCCCGAGGTGCGGCGGCGGCGCCGGCCGGGTGTTCGCTTCGCCTCCATGGCGTTTCCGCGATTATCTCACGGGGCCTGCCCGGCATCCAGGTGGCGGCCACGCTACATGCGCTTGCCCGACGGGCGCGTGTCGCGCAGGGCCGCCTCGAGCTCGCGGTAGGCCTGCGCCAGCCGCTGCGTCAGCTCGGTGGCCGTCGCGGCCCGCTGCGGATCGTTCGGGTAGCGATCAGGGTGGTACTTGCGCATGAGCCGGCGGTAGGACGCCTTGACCTCGGTGAGATCGGCGCCGATCGGCACCTCGAGCTGCTGGTAGAGCTCCGCCAGCCGCCGCGGATCGATCCTGCCCCGGGCGCGGCCCCCGCCGCTGCCGCTGCCGCTGCCGCTGCTGCTGCTGCCGCTGCCGCTGCTCGCGCCGGCGCTGCGGCCGGTGCCGGTGCTCGTGCCGGCGCTGCTGCCGGTGCCAGTGCTCGTGCCGGTCGCGGCCGCGCGCGCGCGGGCGGCGCGCTCGCTCTCGGCACGCATCTGCCGGAGCTCCTCCTCGCGCTCGCGCCGCGCCTGGCGGCGAAGCAGCTCGGCCTCCAGCTCCTCGTCGGTGAGCGAGTCGAGGCTGCCGGTGTCGCCGTCGGCCACGCGGTCGAGCAGCGCGTTGAGGTTGGCCTTGGCCAGGTTCATGAAGCGGGGGGTGAGGCTCATGGCGTCGACGTGGCTCCTGGTGCGCTCACCGGCCCCGGCGCGGCGGGGGGGGCGGGGGGGGCGG
>JACRCY010000629.1 GCA_016218785.1 Deltaproteobacteria bacterium | reverse complement strand
CGAAGACCGTAGCGTAGAATCGCAGTTCCTCACGCGAGCACGGATCGTGGCAGAACAACGACTGCATTCAGGGCCCCCGCAACCCGCACGGCGCCACAGACCGGGCGGGTCGGCTCAGGGTGAAGGCTGAGATGTACGTCTGGTCCTTCCTGCTCGCCCTGGGCCTGTCGGTGGCCTTGACCCCGCTGGTGCGTGCGCTGGCGCGGCGCTTCAACTTCGTGGCGGCACCGCGGGCCGACCGCTGGCACCGCAAGCCCACTGCGCTGTTCGGCGGCGTCGGCATCTGGCTCGGCTTCATCATCGCGTACTTGGTATTCCGTGACCGCGCGGCACAGGGCGGCGGGCTGGTCGTGGCCTGCTCGTCGGCCATGTTCCTGCTGGGGCTGGTCGACGACAAGGTGCGGCTCAAGCCCTACGCCAAGCTGATCGGTCAGATCGCAGCTGCCACCGTCCTCACGACCTTCGGCCTCCAGCTCCCCTGGACGCAATCCCCGGTGATCGACAAGGCCCTCACGGTGTTCTGGCTCGTGGGCCTCACCAACGCCATGAACCTGCTCGACAACATCGATGGCTTGTCGGCTGGCATCGCAGTCATCGCGGCCGCGTTCATGACGTACTTCTTCGTCCTCAACGGTCAGCTCGCAGCGGCTGCCATCACTGCAGCGTTCGCTGGCGCCGTGCTCGGCTTCCTCGTCTACAACTTCAACCCGGCTTCGATCTTCATGGGGGACTGCGGGAGCCTCTTCCTCGGGTTCTTCCTGGGCGCCGCCGCGCTGTTGCAGACGACCTATCGATCACGCAGCCTGGTCGCAGTCCTCGCACCCCCGCTCCTCGTCATGGCCGTCCCAATTCTCGACACCGCGTTGGTCACCATTTCGCGCAAGCTCCATGGCCGCGCCGTATCCCAGGGTGGGCGCGACCACACCTCACACCGCCTCGTGGCCCTCGGCCTGTCGGAACGCGGGGCCACCCTCACGCTCTACGCACTCGCCATCCTGTCGGGCTTCACCGGCGTGGCAGCGGTGCACTTCCCGACGAGCATCACGCTCGGGGTGCTGCCGCTCGTGGTCATGGCGCTGCTCTTCGTGGCCATCTACCTCGGCCGCGTCAAGGTCTACAAAGGGGTGAGCGACCCCGCATCCGAGGGAGCTCAAGGCCGCGCGCTCCTGCCTACGCTCGCCGACTTCACCTACAAACGCCGGATCTTCGAGGTCATCAACGACTTCGTCTTCATCGTTGTCGCCTACTACTGCGCGTTCCTCCTCCGCTTCGAGGGCCAGCTCGTGGAGCCACACTGGACCAAATTCGTGCTCTCGTTGCCTGTGGTGATCGTGACTCAGATGGGGGTGCTGCTGGCTGTCGGCGTGTACAAAGGCCTCTGGCAGTACACGGGCATCACCGACCTGCGGCGCATCTTCACCAGCACGCTGCTCGCGGTTGTGGTGGCAGTGGCCAGCATCTGGCTCATCTTCAGGACCCTGTACGGCTTCTCCCGCGCAGCATTCATCCTGGATTGGCTGTTGCTGTTCCTGGGCGTTGCGGGCAGCCGGGTTTCGTTCCGGCTCATGCGGAATTGGATCCTGGCGCGGCACCGAGTCCGCGATGGCCGTCGAGTCATCATCTACGGGGCTGGGGATGGCGGAGAGTTGCTGCTGCGCGAGATCCAGAACAACGAGCAACTTGGCCTCATCCCGGTCGGGTTCATCGACGATGACCCCAACAAGGTAGGCAAGGTGATCCACGGGGTGCAGGTCCTCGGCGACTCCGAGCGCCTCAGGGAGTTGCTGCCCGCGTTGCAGGTAGATGAGTTGGTCCTCTCCTGCGCGAACGTCGACGAGCGCCGCCTCGCCGCAGTCACCGCCGTCTGCCGCGAACGGGCGATCAACTGCCGCCGGGCCCGGTTCACGCTCGAGTAGCCCGTCCCCCGCCGACATGAGCTCGCACCTTCGCAGCCGCCTGGCCGACTTGCCCCCAGCGCTCGCCCGGCACCCTCACCTCAAGTCGCTGGCCTGGATCCTGGGCCATGCTCCCACGGGCGGGAGACAAGCGTACCTGGCGGTCGTGGCGCGCAACCTCATCCTCGGCCACGCTCTCGACGAGGCGCTCGGCTGTCTGCTGGACGCCGGGGTGCCAGTGCAGCCACTCAAGGGCGCCCTCTTCATCGAGACGCTCTATGGAGGGGAGCTTGGCGCCAGGCCCATGTCCGATCTCGACCTCCTCGTGCCTGCAGGTTCCGCCGCGAGGGCGCGCGCCGCGCTCCTCCGGCTAGGCTACGAGGACACCGGGGCGGGGCGCGCCCGCTTCACGGCTCGGTACACCCACCACGACGTGCTGCGCCGCGGTCCGGTTCCGGTCGAGCTTCACCACCGGCTGTGCCACGACCTGGCGGTCGACGGCGATTCCGCCGTCTTCTTTCGCGACCAGGTGAATGTGAAGTGGCGCTCGGGGCACCTCGCAGTTGCGTGTCCGGAGCTCCAACTCTTCTACATCTTGCTCCACGCTGCCACCCATGCGCTCCGGTACAGCCCGGTGTGGGTAGTCGATGCGGTGCTGCAGGTGTGCGCGGCACCCCGGGTTTCATGGGAGGTCATCGAGCACGAGGCCCGCCAGCGTCGTGCCTTCCGCCTCCTGCATGCTGCCGCCCGCTATGTGAACGACTACTTCCCCGGAACCTTCCCGCGAGCCCTGCCTCCTCGCAGCCTGCGGGACGTTCTGCTGACGGCCGCCCTGGGCCACGACGACACACCCATCCCGTACGGCCCGGGCGCACGATCACTGGTCGTGCGCGCGCTACTGACCGACCGACGCACGGACGCCGTGCGCGTCATCGCCGAGAAGGCCTGGCTCCGGTTGATCGAGGTCGGGGAGCGGGCGACGGCTGGAGCTTGACCTGCTGCGGCAGGCCCGGGGCGGCGCCACGGGGGCTCAGCGCGCGCTAGTACGACACCTCGGCGCGGAAGAACACCACGTGCTTCACGTAGCTGGGGTTGTACGGTTGGCCGGCGAACACGACGTCCCGGCCCGCGTTCACGTACATGAGGTCGTAGCCGGCGCCCACGAACAGCCACTCCTTGATGCGCCAGTCGACACCCGCGTGCCCCTCGATGACGTTGTCGTTGCGCGAGGTGATCCCCCACACGGCCTGGTCGAGGCCGTCGTACTCGCGGTAGGTGTAGCCGCCATCCAGGTGGAGGACGAGGCGGCTGAACAGCATGTGGTCGTACCGGAGTGTGGCCCGGTTGTCTGTGTAGTAGTCACTGAACAGCGAGTCAAAGAAGTTCCTGGTGAAGCCGAGTGTCAGGGATCCCGTGGTCGCGATCTGCCACCTGAGCTGCGCGGTAACGAGCGCGTTGTTGAAGCTGGCGGGGCTGGGACGCCCGAGCGCCGCCTGGTAGAAGCCGTTGCCGTAACCCGCCTTGACCGTCGCCGAGAGGCGGTAGGTGAGCTGGCCGATCAGGCCCGCCTCGACACGGAAAGGGTCTGAGTCCGGGTGCTCGACGGCACCAATCACGAGGTCGGGCCGGCTGACGATGCCCTGGCTCACGTTCAGGACGACCGCCGTCTTGGGCAGGAACTTCCACTTCCCGTCGAGCGTGATCAAGTGCGCGAACATGTTGGGCTTCGAGCCCGCAGCTAGATTGGTGAAGCTGTTCTCCCACCAGTCCATCGTGAAGCTGTAGCCGAGGGCGAAGCCCAGCATGCCGCCGCCGGGCGCGATGTCGAGCCTGGCGCTGGCGACGTTGTAGTCGCGGATGTAGCTCCCCGGGCCCTCCAGGTTCTGGGGGGTCACGGTGCGCACGTACTCGTCGGAGATGGTCCCCTTGTACCGGCCCTTCGGGTTGATGACGAGGCTCAGGCCCGCGTCGAGGTCGACGTTGCTCTGGTCCTTCACGCTCTGGTTGTCGCTGATGTACGCACGGTAGCCGGCGGCGAAGCGCAGGCGGAAGTCGACCGCCTGCGTGCCCTCCGGCTGCCCTTCGAGGCGCTGGGGCGGCAGGGTGGCGAGGTCGACGTGGGCGATCGGGGTGAGGAAGAACGAGCCGATGGCGCCCTGTTTGGTGTAGAAGACGTTCGTGTCGTACGAGGTCATCACGGCGCCGCCGCCGGGGAGGACGACGCTGTTGGAGAGCTTGAGGCCCGGCCCCTCGTTGTACTTCACCAGCGTCTGTGCCGACGCTGCCGAGGGGCCGCAGAGGAGTGCGGTGGCAAGTACGATGGCCCCCGCCCATAGCTTGTACCAGCCGTGCATGTAGGTTCCTGGGTTCGTGAGTTGGTGTCTGGCTCGCCCGACGGGCCTTGGCAGCTCCCCCAAAGAGCGCTCGGCCTGGCCTAGTTGAACGGGCTCGCCACCGGCGGCCGCTCGATCACGGGCTCGGGCTTGATGTCGCGGGTCGGGTCGGCCTCGGGGATCGTGGGGTCGATCTCGACCTTGACCTCGGTCTGCCCGACGTAGGTCAGGTCCTCGCCGATGCAGTTCTCGGCCTCGGTGCCGAGCACCTGGACCTTCTGGTTCGTCAGGCTGATGCGCGTGAACTCGTGCTGCCGCTGCGCCTCGTCGTTGCGCGCGATGGACTCGTGGAGCGACGTCGTGGCCGTCTCGGCCACGTTCATGTTCCCCTTGATCTGCACCAGCTTGTCGTTGACGCAGTTGAGCTTGATGATGTCCTTCTGCTTGCGGGCGACCTCCTGCAGCTGGACCACCCGCTGCAGCACCGCCTGCATCTTGGACATGAAGTCCTTGGACTGGCTCACCATCTCCGCGCTGGTGAGCACCTTGCCCTGGCCCGGCGCCTCGGCTGGCGCCGGCTTCGCCGGCGTGTCGCCCGTTTGAGCGAAGACGCTCGTGGTCCCCATCAACGCCACGCCGACGATCGCGTGCCTCAGCCATCGTGACTGCATTGCGTACGACTCCTTGGCGGGTCCCCCAGCGGGACGGCCGCCCCCAAGCGGGCCCAGAGTGGAAACATGGTAGGGGATACGTCCCCTTGTGTCAACTGGACAGTAGGTCGTACGTGGGAGGGGGAGCGTTCATCCCGGCGGCTCGATGGAGTAGGGGCCAAGGGGTTGATATTGCTACGGGGTGCTTGGGGAACTGCTTGGGGACATGGTGGCTGAGGGCGGCTGGGGCGGGATCAGCGGCCGGTCGTGGGCGGCAGAGGCGGGATCAACGCCAGACCATTGGCCTGGATCCGCGATCAGCACGGACGCGTGGCTGTGAGCGGAGGATGGCGCCGAGTGGCCTGCCGGGCCCGTTCACCGTGGATGCCCTCGGCGCCAGCGGCGGCGGGGCCTTCACGCCGACATGCGTGTCCGGCGCACCGGACGCGTCCGGGGATCCGGCCGGACGGCGGCGAGATTGGTGAGCTGGCTCGACGGAGTTTGGCGGGGTTGCGGCGGCGCGCGGCGGGCACGTGGCATGCAAAGTGTCCGCGCGAGGCGTCCATGCCCTCCGCTCGCCATGAGCTTCTCGTCGACTTCCTCCGCGACCACCCGCGGCTGGTGCCCGCCCTCGCCTGCCGTGTGCTCGGCCGGAAGTACCGCGGCCGGGCCGCCGTGCGCGACGCTGAGTTTTCGCAGGCGGTGCCCCCGCAGCGCAGCGCCGACCTCGTGCTCGAGCTCGGGCCTCACGCCCCGTGGCGCGGGATCATCGTCGAGGTGCAGCTCGGGTGCTCGGCGCGCAAGCGTCTGGGGTGGCCGCTCTACGCAGCCGCGCTGCGCGCGCGGCTCGGCGGGCCGGTGCTCCTCGTCGTCGTCGCCCCGAACGCGCGGGTGGCCAGCTGGGCGCGGCAGCCCATCTCGCTGGGCCAGCCCGACAGCAGCTTCGTCCCCTTCGGCCTCGGGCCCGAGGCCAGTCCGCGCATCCCCACCGCGGCCGCGGCCGCGCGCCACCCGAGCTCGCCGTGCTCTCGACCTTCGCCCACGGCAACGAGCCCGGCGGCGAGGGCATCGCCTTTGCCGCCACCCGTGCCGCGCAGCGCCTCGACCCCGAGCGAGCGCTGAGCTATCCTGATCTCATCATGGCCGCGCTGGCGGAGGCCGCGCGCCGCAAGCTGGAGGCGCTCCTTCAGAGCAGCGGCTACCCGT
>JACRCY010000620.1 GCA_016218785.1 Deltaproteobacteria bacterium | reverse complement strand
GAGCGGAGAGAAGGTTGTGCTCGTCAGCGTGTCCCCGTTGTACACACCCACCACGTCACCCGTCATCGTCAGGCTCGAGTTGGTGGCCGCCAGGAGCGGCCCCGCCAGGGAGAGGATCGACTCGCGCAGCTCCCGCATGCGCGCGGGGTCGAGGCTGCGACGGAGGAGGGCACGGTGGCGGTCCCGGCGGAGCTCCAGGTTGCGCCGGCAGGCCGCGGTCACGGGGCGCAGGTCCGCCGGCACTTCGGCGGCGAGGCCGTCGAGCAGCTCGAGCCCCACGTCGGCCTGCCGCGGGCCGCCCAGGAGCCGCGTGAGCCGGCGCACCTGTCGCTGGACCGCGCGCCGGTCGCGGGTGCGCAGCACGTCGCGGAACAGCCGCAGGGTGGCCCGCATGCGGCGGGTGGCCACGCGCAGGTCGTGGACCGCCTCCGGCTCGCCGGCGTAGAGGTCGGTCATCGGCAGCGCCAGGCGCAGCGCGCCGCGCGTGAGCGCCTCGCCGCACACCCCCTGGGCCGCGGTGGCGGCGAGCGCCGCGGCGGGCTGCGGGGCCGGCATCGTCGTCACCCCGCGCCGAGGCGGCGGAGCACCCGGGGCTCGAGCAGCCACTCCAGCTGGCCGCGGGGCGCGGCCAGCGAGTCCACCGCGACGCACGCCGCGCCCGCCTTCTTGAGGCGGGTGAAGGGCGCGCGGCCGCCGCCGAGCGCGAAGGCGAGCACCTCGTCGAGGTTGGGGGCGTGGCCCACGAGCAGGACCTCCTCGGCCTCGACCTCCAGCAGCTCGGCGAACACCTGCGCCGGGTCGCCGTCGGGGAGGAGCGCCTCGGTCTGCACCAGCTGCTCCTCGTCGACGCCGAGGCCGCGGGCCGCGACGGCGGCGGTCTGCACTGCGCGCAGGTACGGGCTCGTGAGGACGGCGCCGGGCCTGACGCCCAGCGCCCGCAGGCCGCGGGCCACCTGGCGCGCGCGCTCGGCGCCCTTGCGGGTCAGCTGCCGGTCGGGATCGGGCGGCGACTCGGGATCGTCGCGGTCCTGCGCGATGCCGTGGCGCATCAGGCAGATCAGCATGGCGGGACCTCGCTACTCGACCGGCTCCGTCAGCGTCGTGACGATGCGGCGTACGGACCGGGCGACCCGGCGCAGATCGCGACGTCGCCCCCGGGGAGCCTCGAGGTCGAGCGCGCTCACGCGCTCGACGAGCTTCTCGAGCCGGCGCACCTGCGCCCGGCGGCGCTTCTTCTTGCGCGGCTCCAGCTCCAGGGAGCCGAGGGCCGTCTCGGCGATGGCGGCATCGGCGTCGATGCGCGCGGCCACGGCCAGGGCCACCTCCCGCCCGACCTGCCCCAGGCGGGCGAGCTGGTCCTTGAGCTGTACCTTGAAGTCGGCGAAGGCGAAGTCCAACGTGTCCGGGGCATCCCCGGTCGACGCGGCGCCGCCCGTTGCCTCGACCGCCGCCGGGGCACCGGTCTCGGCGCCCGGCTGCGGTCCCGTGCTGCTCCGTTTGTGGCTCATGTCGTCCCCTCGTGGCGCGAGCCCGGCCCCTCGTCCCGTGGTCGCGCGGACGCGCACTATAGCACGTGAGCGAGGCGAAATCGTCGCAACGCTGCGCCGCGCCATCGTCAACCTGGTCCGGTGAGGGCGCTACCGTCGCGGAGCGAGCGCCAGGGAGCGGCGCCGCGGGATCCCCGCCTGGGCCCCCAGCTTCCGGAGCCGCTTGACCGTCCGGGCGACGCGCTCGAGGTCGCGTCGTCGCCCCCGTCGTGGGTCGACGTCGAGGCTGCGGGCCTCCGCGAGCAGGCGCTCGAGGCGCGCCACCGCGCGGCGCCGCTTGCGCCGCGAGCGTGGCGGCAGGGCGAGGCCGTCGAGGCCGGCCGCGAGGCCGGCGAGGTCGCCGTCCAGCCGGGCGGAGACCGCGAGGGCGATCTCGCGCGCCGCGGCGCCGAAGGACCCGAGGCGCCGCGCGAGCTGCTCCCGCGTGTCCTCGAAGTCGCGCCCCATCGAGTCGGGGCCGCGCACCTCGAGGGCCCGGCCGGGGCTGCCGCCCAGATCGGCGCGCAGTGGCCCGCCATAGAGCCGGACCTCGGACCAGGTCGCGGTGACCGGACCGGCCGCCTCGTCGCCGAAATGCGTCAGGAGCGAGCGCAGGCGCAGGCGCAGGGGCTCCGGGCTCGCGGCCGGCCGCGGCCGCAGGGCGTCGAGCAACGCCCCGGGCAGCGCGAGGGAACCTCGCAAGAGGCGAGTGAGGGGGGTGCGCGCCATTGGCTCACAGCCTCGGGATGACGGTCTGCGAGCGGGCAGTGACGCCGAGGGTGTACGGGATCGGGGTGCCGCTCGCCCGCGTGCCGACCCAGACCTCGTAGACGCCCGGCTCGAAGGCGCCGCCGACGATCGGGTTCTTGCCGGCGAGGCCGGTGTCGTCGACGCAGCGGACGATCTGCTTCTCCGAGCCGGCCGGGCCGCGCACCAGGAGGGTGGTGTCCCCCATGGCGGCGACGTAGAAGCGCAGCGCGTCGTACCGCCTCTGCACCTCGACGACGAAGTCGGGCCTCGCGCCCACGAACCCCTTGCAGCGCTGGTACTGGTCGGCGAGCTTCGGATCGCCGGCGGCCGGGACCAGGTCGCGCGCGGCGCGCGTGCCGGTGGCGGTGGCGGCGCGGGTGATCGGGTCGGGCGCGAGGTCGAGCGCGAGCGACAGCGCCGCGACGCTGGCCTGCCCGGCGAGCGCGGCCTCGCCCTTGGGCTCGTAGGCCACCTTCTTCACCACTTTCTTCTGCTCCGGCACCACGGCCGGCACCACCCACTTCACAGTGGCGAGCACGCCGAAGGCGAGGGCGACGGAGGCGACGATGCCCTTCGCTGCAGCCCAGATCACGGCCTGTCTCCGCTCCTTGGAGCAGGCCAGGATCATGAAGATGGCGAACGGCGGGAGGAACATGCAGGCGAAGATGGTGCCGAGGTCGTCCCCCTTCGCGTCGACCGCCTCCCCGGCCTTGCGGGGCAACGTGCGCCACCGGCTCGCCATGAGCGCGCCGCCTATGATGGCCAGCGGCACTACGGTGTAGGCCCAGATGTTCCAGCCGTAGCGATCCAGGAGCGCGCCCATCCCGAGGCCGACGGCCGCACCGGCGAAGTACTGGGAGCCGTCGAGCATGCCCGCGGCGCTGGCGGCGGCCTTCCTGCCGCCGAAGTCCATGGACGCGGTGCCGGCGAGGAGCCCATGGCAGCCGTTGAGGAAGAAGTAGATGACCATGAGCAGCACGATCGCCGCCCACGGTCCGGGGCGCAGCAGGCCGAAGGCGAGCAGGAGGAGGGCCTGCATGCCGTAGGCGACCGCCGTCACCGGCCCGCGCCGCGACTGGAAGTACTTGTCCGACAGGTAGCCGAGGACCGTCGCGCCGAAGATGGCCATCACGATCTGGCCCCAGAACGCGATCTGGAAGATCGCCGAGTCGGGCTGGACGCGCTGCACCTCGAGGAAGTACGCCGGTCCCCATTGCTCGAGTGAATGGCGAATGACGCCGGTGCACATCATCGCCATGGCGATGACCACGAGCGTCGGGGACGCGAAGAGCGTCTGGAGCAACGAGCCGACAGTCGGCTTCGCCTCCGAGTCGCCCTCGTTGGCGAGCTTCTCGTCGACGCGGGGGAAGCCGAGCTCCTCGGGGGTGTTGCGGACGTAGACGTAGGAGAAGAGGAAGTTCAGCCCGACGACGATGGCCGGAATCCAGAACACCCACTGCCACGGGAGGAGGGCGACGATGAAGCCGCCGCCGCTGATCGCGAGGATGCGCCCGAACTGGATCATGCCGCCGAACAGTCCGGCGAAGACGCCACGCTCCGTGCGGTGGAACCAGGCCGCGTTGACCTTGACGACCGACAGGGCGCCGAAGGTCTGGAAGTAGTAGTTCACCATTCCGATGACGATGAAGTAGGTGAGGAAGCGGGTGAAGATGCCGGCGCCGAAGGCCAGGTTCGCGACGAAGGCGCCGACGGCGCCGATGAGGATGGCCTTGCGGCCGCCGATGCGGTCGGCCATCGGCCCGTTCAGGAAGACCGACAGGCCGTAGACGATCAGGCAGGCCGAGATGACCGCGCCGAACTCGGCCTTGGTCCAGCCGAACTCCGACGTGATGTAGGGGTTCGCGACCGAGAGGTTGTAGCGGGTCATGTAGTAGGCCGCGTACATGAGCCCGAGGGGGAACCAGTTCAGGAGCCGGCGGCGGCGGAACTCCGGCGAGTGGCGCGGCTTCTCGACGGGCCCGCCGGTGAATGGGGGTTCGTGGCTCACGGGGTCACCTGGCGTGAAGTCCCCGCGTTCTAGCACGGGGCAGGGGCGGCGGACAACGACAACGGGCCGGCCCTTCCAGGGGCGGCCCGACGAGGGAGCCCGGCGCCGAGGCAGGGCCCGTCAGCCCGAGAAGGCCTCACTCAGCTCCTGCCAGGGGATGGCGCGCACGCGGTCGGAGATCTTCAGGGCCCGCGGAGTGCGGCACACGATGAGCCCGTGCGATGCGGCGGGGTACTCCTTGAGGAACACCTCCAGGTGGCGCGCATCGCGGGCGGTCGGAGTCTCGTGCCACTTCACCTCGATCGGCACGTAGGCGCCGGCGCGGTCGACCACCCAGTCGACCTCCGGGCCGTCGGGATCGCGGAAGAAGCGGACGCGGGTGGGCTCGCGCTCGAGGCGTGCCCGCCGGATCAGCTCGAGCCCCACCGCCTGCTCGAACAGCTGGCCCATGCGCTCGCGCGGCAGTCTCGTGCCCTCGTTGGCGCACAGCCGCCGCACGCCGAGGTCGAACAGCAGGTAGCGGCTCGAGCGGACGAGCTTGCGCCGGGAGGCGCTCTCGAAGATGGGCTCGACGCGCTCGGCCACGAGACAGTCGACGAGGATCTGGAAGTAGTCTGCTACCGTCGTGTGACTCACGCCCAGGTCCTGCGAGATGGCGCGGAAGCTCACCAGGTTCCCGGACTCCAGGCCAGCCAGCTCGAGGAAGCGCGCGAACGCGCCCACGTTGCGCACGACGGCCTCGGCACGGATCTCCTCCTCGAGGTAGGTCTCGACGTAGGTGCGGAGATCTGCGTCGCGGTCCTGGCGGCTTGGCTCCAGTGCCACCGCGGGGAGGCTGCCGTAGAGCAGCAGATCGTCGAGGCTCGGGGGGGCGTGCTCTTCCAGCGTGAACGGGTCGAGCCGCAGGCTGACGACGCGGCCCGGCAGCAGGTTCACGGAGCCGCCCCGACGCAGCTTCCGCGCCGACGAGCCGCACAGGACGAAGCGCGCCAGGCGCGAGTCGATGGCGTGCTGCACCAGATCGAGGAGCGGTGGCACCCGCTGGACCTCGTCGATGATCACCAGCGGCAGGTCGGCTCGGCGCCGAGGCAGGGCCCCAATCTCGGCGACCAATCGCTGGGGGTCCTGTTCGTAGCGCTGGCGGTCACCGGGCGCCACGAGCGACACGCGCAGGTCGGCGGGGGTGCGCTCGAGCAAGGTTGTCTTGCCAGTCTGCCGCGGCCCGAGCAGGAGCACGCTCTTGCCGCGGCGGAGGTGCCGTTGGAGCTCGGGCTCGAGGGTGCGGGCTATGTATCCCATAGGCTCCATTTTCGGCGAATTTGGAGCCTTCGTCAACCACCCCTCCCCCCCGCACCCTAGCGCTACGCTGGCGCCGGCCCGCGGGGCGGGCGCGCGTCAGGCGTGCGTCACGGCGGCGGCGTAGGCGCCGCTGGGGTGCTCGTGCAGCAGCTCGACGCGCAGGCCCTCCCCGGCGGCGACGGTGTGCAGCTCCGCCGGCGAGAGGTGGAGCCAGTCGAACCACTCCCCCTGCTCGCCGTCGTAGCCGAGGCTGAGCCGCACCATGCCCGGCGGGCGGCCCGCCGCCCGGTTGCGCTCGTGGTAGGCGACGTGGATCGGGTCGGCGTTCCGGGTGACATCCACCGACGAGAGGACCACGGCACCCCCCGGCCGCAGGGCCGCGGCGAGGTGACGGAGCAGACGGCCGGCCCCCGCGAGCGTCACGCCGAGCCCCAGGTTGTTGCCCCCGAGGAGCACGCCGTCCCACGGGCCCCCCGGGTCGTCCCACACCGAGCCCACGCGCACCGCGCGCATCCCCCGCCGGCGACAGACGTCGACGAGGGTTGGCGAGACGTCGAGCCCCACCACCCGCACGCCCCGGCGCAGCAACGGCAGGGCCAGCCGCCCCGCCCCGCAGCCAGCGTCGAGCACGTCGCCGCGGCACCGCTCGAGCAGGGCCGCCTCGTGGGGCCCCAAGGCTTCGTCCACGAACAGGGCGGCCGACTGCTCGTCGACGTAGCCGTCGTCGCGGAGGAACCGGAGCGGCGCGATCACGCCGTCGAGGTGGCCGCGAACGGCGCGGCCGAGGGGCTCCATGGCCGCGAGGCCCGGGGAGAGCGGGACGTCGAGGGGCGGGGGCGCTGGGCCGGCGGGGGAGGGGCTAGCCGACCCGGCGCCAGAGCTCGTGGGCCTGCTGCCTGAGGTGCGGGTCGTCACCGACCTCCTCGATGGTGCGCAGCAGCGCGGCGATGGCGCGCGGCCGGCGGGGCTTGAGCCCGGTGTCGAGGAGCGCGCTGATCGCGACCATCGCCTCCGAGACGCGATCGGCGTTGCGGTGCTGCAGCATCGGCCCCAGGAAGTCGAACTCCTCCGGCGGGCGACCGTACTTGGCCAGGTAGGCGTCGACCGCCTTGGTCACCTCGTCGGGACCGAGGGCGTCGCGCACGCGGGCGGCCAGCCGGGCCTTCGTGTCGACCAGGGTGCCGCCGCCCGCGCCGCCGGTGTCCCCCGCCTTCGCGGCCGTCTCGTCGAGGAGCTTCGCG
>JACRCY010000632.1 GCA_016218785.1 Deltaproteobacteria bacterium | reverse complement strand
CGTCGGCCGGCCTGGCCGGCTCGGCGGGCTTGACCGGCTCGGCGGGCCTGACCGGCTCGGCGGGCCTGACCGGCTCCGGCGGCCTGACCGGCGCCGGGGCTTTGGCCGGCGCCGGGGCTTTGGCCGGCGCCGGGGCTTTGGCCGGCTCGGGCGCGCCCTGCCGCACCAGCTTCAGCGCGACCTTCTTCTCCTCGCCCGCCGCGACGGTCACCGTGGCGGTGGCGGGGTAGAAGCCGTCCTTCTCGGCGAGCACGGAGCGCGAGCCCGCGTCGACCTTCACGACGAGCACGCCCGTCGCCTCGAAGAGCCGCCCGTCGACGCGCACCCGCGCCCCGGGCTCCGAGACCTCGATGCGCAGGACGCCGATGCGCTTGGCCAGCTCGGCGAGGATGCCCCGCACCTCGGCCTTGCGCTTGGGCTCCGCCTTCGGATCCTTGAGGTACTGCTCGTAGGTCTCCGCGGCCTCGGCCTCGCGCCCCATCATCCGGAGCGTGGTGCCGATGTTGAGGAGGATCTTGGCATTCGGGAAGCGCGAGTAGGCCGACCGGAACAGCTCCAGCGCCGAAGCATAGTCGCCCTGCTCGAGCTTGCGGTTGCCCTCCTTGAAGAGGGCGCGGCCCTCCAGCTCCCCCTTGGCATCCGCCCGACAGGGCGAGGCCGTGGCGAGCACCAGGAGCCCTCCCAGGACCGCGGCCGCCAACCTCATGACTCCACCTCCGGTAGACTGGAACGATAGCGTGGGTTGCCGACGGGCGTCAACGTACGGCGTCTCGGGGTCGGCGGGCCACGGGCCCGGCGGCAGGTGGGGAAGCCGGCGAAGTCACTTCGCCCGCGACGGGAGGGCCGCGGCCCTCCCCTATTGATCGATGCCGTGCGCCTTCAGCTTGTTGTAGAAGGAGGCCCGGCTGATGCCGAGGAGCCGCGCCGCCTTCGACGCGCTCCCCGCGCAGCGACGCAGCGCGTCCGCGATGGCCTGCTTCTCGACCACGCGCGCCGCGTCGGCCACCACCGCCTTGAGCGGGCGCCCCAGCGGCACCTCGCCCATGGCCGTCGCGGCGGCCGCCATCGCGGACGGCCGCGCGCCCTCGAGCGGCGGCAGGTCGTGGGGGCGGATCTCGTCGCCGTCGCACAGGATGGCGGCGCGCTCGATCACGTTCTCGAGCTCCCGGATGTTGCCGGGCCAGTGGTAGCCGGCCAGGCGCGCCATGGCGTCGGCGGAGACCCGCGACGGCCGGCCGCGACGCCGCCCCAGGAAGTGGGCCACCAGCGCGGGGATGTCCTCGCGCCGCTCCCGCAGCGGCGGCACCTCGAGCGGGAAGACCGCGAGGCGGTAGTAGAGATCCTCGCGGAAACGCCCCTCGCGCACGAGCTGGCGGAGGTCCTTGTTGGTCGCGCCCACGATGCGCACGTCCACCTTGGCGACCTCGTCGCCCCCCACCGGCTTGACCTCGCGCTCCTGCAGCACGCGGAGCAGCTTGGTCTGGATCTCGGGCGGCACGTCGCCGATCTCGTCGAGGAGAAGGGTGCCGCCGTGGGCCTCGCGGAAGAGGCCGCGGCGCGACCGGTCCGCGCCGGTGAAGGCGCCCCTCTGGTGGCCGAACAGCTCGCTCTCGACCAGCGACGGCGCCAGCGCCGAGCAGTCGAAGGCGACGAACGGGCCGGCTGCGCGCCGGCCGCCGCGGTGGATGAGGCGCGCGAGCAGCTCCTTGCCGGTGCCGCTCTCCCCCAGGATGAGCACCGAGGCGTCGGACTGGGCCACGCGGTCGGCCAGCGCGAGGAGCGCCTTCAGGCGCTGGCTCTGGCCGACGATCTCCACGCCGCGCGCCTGGTCCACCTCGGCGCGCAGGCGGCGCACCTCGCGCGCCAGCTGGCCGTGGGCCACGGCGCGATCGACCGCCGCGCGCAGCTCGTCCGAGCCGGCCGTCTTGCGCAGGTAGTCGAACGCTCCCTCGCGCATCGCCTGCACCGCCGTCTCCACGGACGCCTGCGCCGTCAGCACGATGAAGGGGAGATCGGGCTCGCGCAGCCGGACGCGGCGCATCAGCTCGATGCCGTTCATCTCCGGCATGAGGAGGTCGGTGAGCACGAGGTCGTAGTCGCCGGACTCGATCCTGGCCAGGGCGGCGCTCGCGGCATTGACCTCGTCGACGCGATAGGAGTCGCCGAGGAGGGCCGCGATGAGCCGCGGGATCTGCGGCTCGTCGTCCACCATCAGGATGTGCGCCGGGCTCATGCGCGCCTCTCTCCTCCAGGGGTCCGGCCAATCCCTACCACGGGAGCGGCCCCCGTACAACCTGTCCAGCTTGGGCAGGCAAATGTCCAACGACTTGGACACCCTAGTCGCCAGAACGCCCACATCTGGTTGAAATCACGAATATCGGGTCCTGGCCTCGCTCTTGCTTCCGGGGACGCCCATCAGAGGACGGCAATGGCCAGGGTCACGGCGGCAGCCCCCCACAAGGCACTCAACGCGATCCAGTTCACGGACAAGGAGCGCGAGTTCGTGTACGGGGTCGCCATGAAGTACCTCAAGGACGACGAGGAGGCCCGGGACGCCACCCAGGATGCCATGCTCCTCGCCTTCCGCCACAAGGACAGCTTCCGCGGCGACTCGCGGTTCACCACCTGGCTCTACCGCATCGCGGCGACCACCGCGCTGATGCGTCTGCGCAAGCGCCGCCGCTCGCCGCAGCTCCTCTCCTCGAGCAGCCGCGACGACGAGAACCTGCAGGCCGAGCCGCGCTCCACCGCGCCTTCGCCGGAGGAGATGTCGTCGTCCGCCGAGGCCATCGCGCAGTACGAGCGCAACCTGTCGAGCATGGGCGAGAAGTACGGCAACATCTTCCGGATGCACTTCCTCGAGGGGTACTCGGAGTCGGAGATCGCGCACCGCCTGGGCCTGAACGTCAGCACGGTCAAGACCCGCGCCTACCGCGCCCGGACCTACCTCAAGCGCCAGCTCGCCGAGCGCGCCGCGGTCGCGGCCTAGCGCGACCGCCGCAGGCCGCGACGAGATTCTCCCGTCGCTCCGCTACCAGCCGTTTCCCCCGGTTCTCGCCACCGCCTCCGCTCCGCGCGAGCGCTCGAGGCCGCGACCGTGGCCGACGGTCGGCGCGGGAGGCGAGCGGCCGGCGGCTCGCCCGACGGTGGGCGTTGACGCCCCGCCCGGCCGGGGTATGCTGCGGTCGATGGCACACGATCACGAGTACACCACCATGGGGGGCATCCCCCTGAAGCTCTGCTATGGCCCCGAGGACCTGGCCGGCCTCTCGCCGTCCGACTACCTCGGCGCCCCGGGCGAGTTCCCGTACACGCGCGGCGTGCACCGCGACATGTACCGGGGCAAGCGCTGGACCATGCGCATGTTCGCCGGCTTCGGCACGCCCGAGGACACCAACCGCCGGTTC
Organism: Deltaproteobacteria bacterium; assembly: GCA_016218785.1. Lineage (GTDB taxonomy): Bacteria > Myxococcota_A > Polyangia > JACRCY01 > JACRCY01 > JACRCY01. The sequence continues at coordinate 3,238 of JACRCY010000632.1, read as the reverse complement.
CGCTACCTCCTCGAGCAGGGGCAGACCGGGCTCTCCACCGCGTTCGACATGCCCACCCTCATGGGGTACGACCCCGACCACCCGCGCTCGCTCGGCGAGGTGGGGCGCGAGGGCGTCTCGGTCGCGTCGGTCGCCGACATGGAGCGGCTCTTCGCCGAGATCCCGCTCGACCAGGTCTCCACCTCGATGACCATCAACGCGCCGGCCATCGTGATGGTCGCCTTCTACGTCGCCACCGCCGAGAAGCAGGGGGGCAGGCCGGAGCTGCTCCGCGGCACGGCGCAGACCGACATCCTCAAGGAGTTCATCGCCCAGAAGGAGTGGATCTCGCCGCCGCGTCCGGCCATGCGCCTCATCGGCGACATGCTCGAGTGGCAGACGCGGCACACGCCGCAGTGGAACACCATCTCCATCAGCGGCTACCACATCCGCGAGGCGGGCGCGACCGCGGTGCAGGAGCTGGCCTTCACCCTCGCCGACGGCATCGGTTACGTGCAGCTCGGCATCGAGCGCGGCCTCGACGTGGACGACTTCGCGCAGCGGCTCTCGTTCTTCTGGGACGTCCACAACGACTTCTTCGAGGAGGTCGCCAAGTTCCGCGCCGCCCGGCGCATCTGGGCGCGCGTCATGCGCGACCGGTTCCACGCGCAGAAGCCGCGCTCGTGGCTGCTGCGCACGCACGCGCAGACCGCGGGCGTGTCGCTCATGGCGCAGCAGCCGTACAACAACGTGGTGCGCACCACGCTGCAGGCGCTGGCCGCGGTGCTCGGCGGCACGCAGTCGCTGCACACCAACTCGTTCGACGAGACCTACGCGCTCCCCACCGAGGACGCGGCGACGCTCGCGCTCAGGACGCAGCAGATCATCGCCGACGAGTCGGGCGTGGCGAACGTGGTCGATCCCTTGGGCGGCTCCTGGTTCGTGGAGTCGCTGACCAACGAGGTCGAGAGGCGCGCCATGGAGATCATCGACCGCATCGACGAGCTGGGCGGCATCGTGCCCGCGATCGAGGTGGGCTACCCGCAGAAGGAGATCGCCCGGAGCGCCTACGAGTTCCAGAAGGCGGTCGACAGCGGCGCGCGCGTGGTCGTCGGCGTCAACCGGTACGTGGTCGACGAGAAGGACCCGATCCCGACGCTGAAGATCGACCTCGGGCCCGAGCAGGAGCAGTGCGCGCGCATCAGGCAGCTGCGCGAGACCCGCGACGGGCCCCGGGCCGCGGCGGCCATCGAGGCGGTGCGCGCGGTCGCGAGGACCGACGGCAACCTCTTCCCGCCGATCCTCGAGGCCGCCCGCGCCTACTGCACCCTCGGCGAGATCTGCCAGGTCTTCCGCGAGGTCTTCGGCGAGTTCCGCGACCCCGCCTACTGCTAGGGACACGTTCCTGGGTCGCAAGGCCCCGGAATCAGGGCGCTCCTGTTCTCTACCGCGCGGTTTGTGAGCTGGCGGGGGCCGGCGGCCCGGCGTGCCGCGGAGCTACGGCAGCTGCTCGCAGTGGAAGTAGTCGACGTAGCTGTCGCCGGCGGCGCCGTCGAAGTACTCGTTGAGCATGGCCGTCAGGTCGCCGGTGAACCCGCCCTGCACGTAGCGCGCGACCACCCGCAGGTAGCCCGCCGTGGCGTACGCCGCGTCCTGCGCCTCGGGCTTGAGGCAGCTCCACGAGCGGCTGCTGCCCGGGCACCCGAGCTTGCTCAGCCAGATCGCATCGCCCGAGTCGAGCGTGGCGTGGTAGCAGACGCCCGACACCTGTCGCCCCCAGCTGCAGACGTCGGTGAGCGTCCGCAGCAGCGTGCCCGTGCGGCGCGTGTGCGCCTTGGCGAGCCCGTCCTGGAGCATGTGCATGCCGTGGCCGACCCAGTAGTGCGCCATCGAGAGGTCGCCGTTCCTCCAATAGTTGGTTCCGAGGATGGCGGCGTTGACGACTCGCGCCCGCGCGCCCTGGCACGCCGTGTTGGCGCTGACCACGCCGGAGCTGCCGACGTAGTTGCGCAGGAAGTGCAGGTCCTGCAGGTTGGGCGCGCTGTTCCACTGGCTCGACGATACGCCGTAGTAGCTGGTCATCGTGCTGTCGGGGCTGTCGGTGACGCAGTCCCCCTTCAGCAGGCGGTGCGTGGTGGTCAGGCACGATGCGCCCACCGCCACCGTCGGGTAGTAGTTGGCCACCCCGAGCTCGGCCTGGATCAGGCTGTTGGCGTACTGAATGCCGAATCGGGTGATGTCCTCGTGCCCCTTGATGAGGCCGGAGTAGAACTCCTCCTGGTCGACCCCGATGTCCGGGTCATCAGAGGGCGCGATGGTGCCATCGCAGCCCAGGACGAGAGCAAGAATGACCGCCATTCCGAATGCGCCGTGTCCCCTCATGGAATCCAGTAAGCCAGCCTGCGAGTGGCGGATCAAGCGATTTCGGCAGCCGTGTTGCCCGAAGCCGCGCGCGGCCGCGCGAGATGTGAGGTTCCTGACCTCGCTTGCGCTCCTCCCCGACCTGACGGTCGTGAGGTCGATTACCGCGAGTACAGCAGACCGGCCGCCGCGGGTGCACGGCCCCAGGTGCTCCGGCGCACCGCGCGCCCGGGCCCGCGGCTACTCCAGCACGCCGTCGTGGTCGAACTCGCCGAGCTTGGCGAGCAGCGTGCCGAACTTGCGCACGGTGAGCACGATGTTCTTCTTGGTGACGCCCCCCTCGATCGTGATGTAGTGCTCGAAGAAGAAGGCGCCGCCGTCGCCGACGTAGGCGCAGACCATGATGAGCTGCTGGTTCACCGTGTTGACGAAGCGCAGCTTCGCGTCGGCGTCGGCGCTCTCGGCCGAGCGGAACGGCGCCATCAGCCGGATGTAGGACCCGCCCGGGCTGGGGAGCACCCACACGTTGTAGCGCTCGCTCACCACGAGGTCGCCGTCGTTGTCGAGGCGCGTCTCCATGTAGGCGGCCTCGAACATCGCGCGCAGCACCTCCTTGGAGACCGTCTCGGGAGTCACCAGCGCGTCGCCGTTCGTCGACATTCATCGCTCCTGCGCCCGGGGGGCGAGCTGTGGCCCGACGGCCCGGGCGTCCGCGGACGATAGCACGCGCACCGGGGCACGCAAGGGCACCCCGCCAGGGGGGTGTGATCGTTGGGCCTTGGTGAACTGGCGTTCACACGGCGAGGGCAGCCGTCAGGCGAGGCGTAGATGTCCGACGGCGAGGCGTGAGGTCGGCGCCACGCTCAACATGATAGCGGCATCCCGACGGTTGGCAAGT
>JACRCY010000628.1 GCA_016218785.1 Deltaproteobacteria bacterium | reverse complement strand
GTCGAGCCACAGCTGGCGCCGCTTCTGTCGGTGCTGGGAATCGCCGGGTAGCGTTGGTGTATACAGAACCAACCGGGAATCTCACCCGAAAACGAGAACTTAAGTGCGGTGCGATCGCACCCGCGGTAAACTCACGCTAGGCCAACGCCCCATGACCATCTCGATCCTGCCGCCCGCGCCTGCCTCGCCCGTCGACTCCCAGGGACGCCCTGCCGTGGGCGCCTACCAGGGGTACATCGACCGGGTGAGCTGGGAGGGGCTGCGCGGCCCGTCCGCGCGCAACGCGCTCTACCGCCGCTTCCACCGCAAGACCTGGCACTTCGTGTCGCTCGGGGGCGAGCAGTGCATGGTCGCCTTCGCCATCGTCGACGTCGGCTACGCCTCGAGCGCCTTCGCCTACGTGTTCGATCGGCGCGCGCGCCGGCTCCTGGGCGACCTGACGTTCACCGGCCTGCCGGGCACGGCGCGGGTGGCGGACACCGCCGGGCCGGGCGCGTGCTCGCGCTACCAGGGCGCCCAGGCCTCTTTCCTCGTCGAGCGGCAGCGCGGCTCCGCGACGTGGACGATCCGCGCGCGGGGCCCGGCAGGCCTCGTGGTGGACGCCACCGTGGACGCCAGCGCGGAGCCGCCCGCGCTCTGCGCGGTGGCCGAGATCGCGGGGGGCGTGGCGAACTGCACGCACAAGACGGTCTGCCTGCCGGTGTGCGGGAGCGCGGGCGCCTTCGACGTCCGCTTCGACCTCGCGGGCTCGTTCGCCGCCTTCGACCACACCTGCGGCCTGCTGGCGCGCGACACGCGCTGGCGCTGGGCGGCGGCCTCGAGCGCCGCGGTCGGGTTCAACCTCGTCGAGGGCTTCAACGGCGAGGTGGAGAACGGCGTCTGGCTGGACGGGCGCCTGCTGAAGGTGGGCGCGGCCGAGTTCCGCTACGACCCGAAGGCGACCATGGCGCCGTGGCGCATCCGCACCGTCGACGGGGTCATCGACCTCGAGTTCACGCCCGAGGGGGAGCGCCGCGAGGACAAGAACCTGCTGGTCGCGGTGAGCCGGTACGTGCAGCCGATCGGGACCTTCCGCGGGACGATCAAGCCGCCCGGGGAGCCGGCCAGGGAGATCGCCGGCCTGCTGGGCGTGACCGAGGACCACGTCGCGAAGTGGTAGGGCTGCCTCACTCCTCGGCGTAGGGCGTGCCGAGGGCCGCGGGCGGGCGTGCCCGGCCGATGGCGCCGGCCAGCGCGACCATGGTCAGCACGTACGGGAGCGTCTGCGTGAGCGCCGGGGCGGGACCTACGCCGGCGGTCTGCAGGCCGATCTGCGCGGCCTCGGCTGCCCCGAAGAGGAGGCAGGCGCCGACGGCGCCCAAGGGGCGCCAGCGGCCGAAGATCATGGCCGCGAGCGCGATGAAGCCGCGCCCGCCCGACATCAGGTCGACGAACTGGTGCTGCAGCGAGGCGAGCCAGACGCCGGCCAGGCCGCCCAGGAGCCCGGCGGCCAGCACGCCGGCGGCGCGCACGCGCCGCACGCTCACGCCGGCGGTGGCGGCGGCCGCCGGGCTCTCCCCGCAGGCGCGCAGGCGGAGGCCGAAGCGGGTGTGGAACATGACCACGTGCGCGGCGACCACCAAGAGCACGATCAGCGCCACCAGCGGCGCGGTCGAGGGCATGGCCGCGACCAGCGGCGAGTTGGAGGAGCTCTCGTAGAGGAGCTTGAGGAGGAAGCGCGTGGCCCCGACGGCGAGCAGGTTGATGGCCACGCCGCAGACGATCTGGTCGGCGCGGAAGCGCAGGACCACGAGGCCGTAGAGCCCCTGCAGCAGCAGGCCCGCGCCCACGCCGCACAGGAGGGCCACGGTGGCCGAGCCCGTGGCGTGGCCGCCGGCGACGGCGCCGAAGCCGCCGACGAGGATCGTCCCCTCGAGCGCGATGTTCACCACGCCGCCGCGCTCGCTGAACGTGCCGCCCAGGGCGCACAGGAGATACGGCACCGAGATGCGCAGCACGGTCATTGCCGCGCCGAGGACCATGACCGCGTCGATGGCGAGCGGGCTCATGGCGTCTCCGTGGCGGGCGCGTCGGTACCGCCGGTGCGGGCGCGGGCGCGCCGCCCCAGGGCCCGCGCCAGTACGCGCCGCACCTCGCCGGAGGCCGCGGCCAGGGCCAGGATGATCACCGCCTGCAGCACCTCGATCAGCTCCTTCGGGACCAGGGCGTTGATGGCGAGGGCGCCCTGGGACAGGAAGCCGAACAGGAGCGCGGCGCCGACCACGCCCGCCGGGTGGTTGCGGCCGAGCAGGGCGACGGCGATGCCCATGAAGCCGACGCCGCCGGAGAAGCCCGACTCATAGTACCCCTTGTAGCCCAGCACCGCGTTGGCGCCGCACAGGCCGGCGAGGCCGCCGGCGAGCGTCATGGCGCCGATCCAGGTCAGGCCCACCCGCACGCCGGCGCACTCGGCCGCGGGGGGCGAGAGGCCGAGCGCGCGGAGGCGCAGGCCCGCGCGGGTGCGGAACAGGAGGAGCCACGCGAGGAGCGCCACGAGCACGGCCAGCAGCAGCGCGGTGTTGGCGGCCGAGCCGCGCAGCGCCGGCCAGAGGTCGCCGAGGCGGCCCAGGCGCGCAGCGTCCACGACCGGGGCGGTGTGCAGCGACTCGAGCACGAACACCCGGCGGCCGGCGTGCTCGAGCACGGCCTGCACGATGAAGTTGAGCATGAGGGTGTTGATGACCTCGTGCGCCCCGGTCCAGGCGCGCAAGAGCCCCGGCACGAAGCCGACGAGCGCCCCGGCGGCGAAGGCGGTGAGCGCGGCGGCGGCGATGGCCAGCGGCGCGGGCGTGCCGGCGGGGAGGTGGATCCCGACCATGGCGCAGGCGAAGGCGCCGGCGATCACCTGCCCCTCGGCGCCGATGTTGAAGAGCCCGGCGCGGAAGGCGAGGGCGACCGAGAGTCCGCAGAGCAGGAGCGGCGTGGCCTTGAAGAGGACCTGGCCGAGGCCGTAGCCCGAGCCGAAGGTCCCCTGCAGCATCAGGGCGTAGACGCGCGCGGGCGACTCGCCGTAGAGCAGGATCAGCAGGCTGGCCACCAGCATGGCGACGAGCAGCGCGATGCCCGTCGCCAGCAGCTCCGCCAGGAGCGCGTCGCGGCGGCTCACGGGGAGGCCTCGGGCCGATCGGGCGGGGCGCCGGGCGCGGCGGGCGGGGCGCCGGCGGTCGCGCCGGTCATGTACAGCCCGACCTCCTCGGGCGTGACCACGCGCGGGTCGAGCTCGGCCGCCACGCAGCCCCGGTACATGACCAGCAGCCGGTCGGCCAGGGCGAACAGCTCGGCCAGGTCTGCCGAGACCAGGAGCACCGCGGCGCCCGCGGCGCGGGCGGCGCGCAGGTCCTGCCAGATGCGAGCGACCGCGCCCACGTCCACGCCGCGGGTGGGGTGGGCCGCGAGGATGACGCGCGCCCTGCGCCCCAGCTCGCGCGCCACCACCACCTTCTGCTGGGTCCCCCCTGACAGCGTGCGGGCCGCAGCCTCGGGCAGCGCCGGGCGTACGTCGTGACGCTCGAGCACCGGCGCGGCGCGCGCCGCGAGCCTGCCGGGCCAGAAGGCGAGGGCCGCGACCTCGGACTCGCGCCCGAGGAGCAGGTTCTCGGCCACGGTCAGGTCGAGGACCAGCCCGCGGCGGTGGCGATCCTCGGGCACGTGCGCGAGGCCGGCCGCGAAGCGGGCGCGCACGCCCGCCCGGTCGATGTCGACCCCGCCGAGCCGGACCCGGCCCCGGCGCGCCGGGCGCAGGCCGGCGATCGTCTCGACGAGCTCGGTCTGGCCGTTCCCCTCCACGCCGGCGATGCCCAGGATCTCCCCGGGCCGGAGCGCCAGGGACACGCCGTCCACCGCCGGCACGCCGCCGCGGCGCTCCACGGTCAGCCCCTCCACCTGGAGCACGGGCGCCGCCCCTGCGTCCGGCGCGGCCCTCCCGGCGTTGGTCGCGTCGGGCACCACGTCGTGGCCCACCATGGCGCGGGCGATCACCGCGGGCGTGGTCGCGCCCGTCTCGAGCCGCGCGACCACCCGGCCGTGCCGCATGACCGTGACCCGGTCGGAGACGCGCATCACCTCGTCGAGCTGGTGGGTGATGAGCACCACCGCCGCTCCCGCGGCCTTGAGCTCCCGCAGGATGGTGAAGAGCTGGAGGG
>JACRCY010000610.1 GCA_016218785.1 Deltaproteobacteria bacterium | reverse complement strand
CCGCCGATCGGCCGCGAGTCGGGCCGCCAAGGTCCGTTGACGAACCTCGGCGCGCTCCGCCAGGAGGGGCGGACCCTGGCCTGAGTGCACCTGGAACGGGGTGAGCATTTGGAGTGCCGTGTGGCGATGCTTGTGGTGATACCACTGGAAGAACCGCGTGAAGTAGCCTCGCGCTTGGCCCACATTGCGTATGCCGGCGAAGCTGAGCACCCAGATCGGCCCATCGTGAACGCGCCGATCGGGGATCGTGATCGGAGCGGAGCGACGCTGGCCGGCCGGTCAGCTGTCGAGCTTCCCCTCCTTTCTCCTTGAAGGACCTTTTAGCACGATTCGGTGCGCGTTGTGGAGGAGCCGATCGCAGATGGCGTCAGCCAGCGTGGGCTCGCCGATGTGATCATGCCACTGGGCCGGGGGGAGCTGGCTCGTGACGATCGTGGAGCGGCTGCCATACCGGTCCTCGAGAATCTCGAGCAGGTCGCGGCGCTCCTGGTCCTGCGGCGGGGCCAGGCCCCAGTCGTCGAGGAGCAGGACGTCCATCCGGGCGAGTTTGCCGAGGAGCCGCCCGTAGGTCCCGTCGGCGCGCGCCAGGCGGAGGTCATCGAACAGGCGGGAGGCCCGGCGGTAGTAGGCGCGGTAGCCCCGGCGGCAGGCCTGGTTGGCGAGGGCACAGGCGATGAAGCTCTTGCCGGTGCCGGTGGCGCCGGTGACGAGGACCTGCTGGTGCTCGTCGATCCAGCGGCAGGTGGCGAGCTGGCGGATCACGGCCTTGTCGAGCTCGCGGCGGGCCGGGTAGTCGATGGCCTCGAGGCAGGCGTGCGGCAGCTTGAGCTTGGCTTCCTGGAGGGCACGGGCCAGGCGCTTGTTCTCCCGGGCGAGCCACTCGGCGTCGACGAGCAGGCCGAGGCGCTCATCGAAGCTGAGGGCGGCCAGCTCGGCGTTCTGCTGCTGCTCGGTCCAGGCCTGGGCCAGGGCCGGCAGCTTGAGGGCGTGCAGCTTGTCGAGGGTCGGGGTGGCGAACATAGAGACCTCCTTACTGGTAGTAGTCCCGGCCGCGCAGATGCTCGTGGGCGGGAGCAAGCGGGAGCGGCTCGGCGGGCTCGGGCGGGGGCAGGCGGTCGAGCCCGTGCTTGAGGATCGAGTCGACGTGGCGGTAGGAGCGGACGCCGACGATCAGGGCCCGGGCACAGGCGGCCTCGAGGCGGGCGGCGCCGTCGCGGCGGCTGAGGCGGAGCAACCCGAGGCAGGAGCGGTAGCCCTGCTCGGGATGGGGGCGATCCGCGAGGATGGCGGTGACGAGGGCGGCGGTCTGGGGGCCGATGGTCCCGGCCCACTGGATGAGGCGCGAGGGCGTCCACTCCAGGTGCTGCTGGTGGGCCTTGGGCATGTGGGCGGGGTTGGTGGTGTGCCGGCCCGGCGTGTCATCGCGCAGATGGGCGGCGACCCGCTGGCCGCGATGGTGGAGCTCGACGGTCGTGGCGCTGACCCACGCCTCCATGCCTTCATGCACCAGCTCATAGGGCACGGAGTAGTAGTGGCGGTGGACCTCGACGTGGTAGTCGATGTTGACGCGGACCACAATCCACTCGCCGTAGACGAAGGGCTCGGACGGCAGCGGCCGCAGGGCGGGCTGGTCGAGCCGCTCGAAGAGCTCCCGGCGGCTGGCGCGGTACAGGCGCATGAGCCGGTTGTTCAGGTCGGTGCGCAACTCCGTGATGCGCGCATTGAGGGCGGCAAGAGAGAAGAAGGTCTCGTTGCGGAGCCGCGCGAGGATCCAGCGCTCGGCCACCAGCACTCCGGCCTCGATCTTGGCCTTGTCCCGGGGCTTCGCCGGCCGGGCCGGGAGGATGGCGGTGCCGTAGTGCTCGGCGAAATCCTCGTAGGTCCGCTGCAGGCCGGGCTCGTAGCGGCAGGGCACGACGACGCCGCTCTTGAGCTGGTCGCACACGACGGCGGCCGTGACGCCGCCGAAGAAGGCGAAGGCGCGAGTATGGCTGGCGATCCAGTCGGGCACCTGCTGGGTGCGGGTCGCCTCGGCGTAGGTGTAGTTCGAGGCCCCGAGGGCGGCGACGAAGAGCTCGACTGCGATGACCTCGCCCGTGGTCGGGTCGATGAGGCGCGGCCTCTGGCCCGCGTAGTCGACGAAGCACTTCTCGCCGGCGCGGTGGACTTGGCGCATGGACAGGCGCCGACGCTCAAGCCAGGCGCGGTAGAGGTCGCAGAACCGCGTGTAGCGGTAGCCGTCGGGGTGCCGCTCCAGGTACTCGAGGTGGAGCAACTCCAGGGTGACGCCGGGGCGACGGCGCTCGGCGTGGATCCACGCGCAGTCGGGCGCCGGGCGCTGCCGCTGGCCCACGACCTCCGGCCGGCCATAGAGCCGGCCCTCCAAGACGTCGTCGCTCAGCGGCTGGACCTGAGGCCAGTCCAGCCCGGCCCCCTGGGCACGCGTGACGACGCTGCTGATCGTGCCCAGCCCGATCCCGAGGCTCTGGGCCACGGCCCGGTGGCTGAGCCCCAGGGCCCACTTCTGACGGAGGATTTCACGGATCTGCCGCATGGACAGTCGCTCGGTCGCCATCGCGCCCCTTTCGGCTGTGGGGGCGGACGGCGCGCTGGACCATCCAGCGTCGCCTGCTCAGGCGCCCGCCCCCTGTTCCAGGGCAGGATCGCCTGCTCACCGTTCACGATCACCGATCTACGTGTTCACCATCCCGATCCTGGCGTTCACCATGAGCGATCCGGGTGTTCACGTTGCACCGATCCACGTGTTCACGTTCGACCGATCCAGGCGTTCACGTTCGGCCGGCACGCGCACTACAAGCGGCTGGCCGCCATCGAGCGGGCGTTCCGGAGCCTCAAGACCGTCGACCTCAAGGTGCGCCCCATTCATCACCGAAAGGCCGACCGCGTCCGGGCGCACGTGTTCCTCTGCATGGTGGCCTACTACGTCGAGTGGCACATGCGGCGCGCGTTGGCGCCCATGCTCT
>JACRCY010000065.1 GCA_016218785.1 Deltaproteobacteria bacterium | reverse complement strand
GGTGCAGCACCTTGAGGGCGGGCAGCCCGGTGACGCCGCCGCCGCCGTGGGTCGCGCTCGAGGCGTGGTACAGCCCGCGCAAAGGCGTGCGGTAGTCGGCCCAGCCCGGCGCGGGGCGCATGTGGAAGAGCTGCCCCACGGAGAGCTCGCCGTGGAAGATGTTCCCGCCGACGAGGCCGTAGCCGGTCTCCATCTCGTGGGGCCCCAGCACCTGGCGGTGGAGGATCGACGCGGTGAAGCCCGGGGCGACGGCCTCCACGCGGGCGATGACGCGGTCGGCGTAGGCGGCGAGGGCCGCGCGATCCGGCGCCTTCGCCCACGGGTGCGGCACCCACTGGGTGAAGAGCGACATGACGTGCTTGCCCTCGGGGGCCAGCGTCTTGTCGAAGACGGAGGGGATGCAGATGTCGGCGAAGGGGGCCTGGGCGGGACGGCCCGCGGCGGCGTCCTGGAAGGCGGCCTCGAGCTCGTCGGGGGACTCCGCGAGGACGATCGTGCCGCCGTGCACCTGCGGATCGAAGCCCGGCTTGCAGGTGAAGTCGGGGAGCTTGTCGAGGGCGAGGTTGATCTTGACCGTGCCGCTGCGCGTCTTCCAGGTCTCCACGGCGCGCAGGAAGGGGGCGGGCAGGGCGCTGCGCTCGACGAGCTTCAGGAACGTCAGCTGCGGGTGGCAGGTGGCGACGACGACGTCGGCGTGGAACTCGTCGCCGTTCTCCAGCGCGACGCCGGCGGCGCGGCCGTGCTGCACGAGGATGCGGGCCACCGGGGCGTCGGTCTTGATGGTGACGCCCTGCGCCTGCGCCGCGCGGGCCATGGCCTGGGTGACGGCGCCCAGGCCGCCCTCGGGGAAGCCCCAGGTGCCCTGCTTGCCGTGGCCGATGTCTCCCAGCTTGTGGTGCATCATCAGGTAGGCGGTGCCCGGGGTGCGCGGCCCCGCCCACGCGCCGATGATGCCCGAGACGGACAGCACGCCCTTGAGCTGCGGCGCCTCGAAGTGATCGTCGAGCAGATCGGCCACCGACGAGGTGAAGAGGCGGGTGACGTCGCCCACCGCCTGCGCGGACAGGCCCTTGAGGCGCCACGCGAGGCCCAGCGCGTCGAGGAGATCGCCCGGCGCCTTCGAGCCCAGCTTCGGCGGGACGACGGCGAGCATCGGGCCCAGCACGCGCGCGAGCTCGCCCAGCCAGGGGTCCCACCGCTCGTACGCGTCGGCGTCCTTCGCGGAGAACTTCGAGAGCTCCTCGCGGCGCCGCGCGGGCTCGTCGTGGAGCTGCAGGAAGCGGCCGTCGCGCTGCGGGGCGAAGTAGCCGTGCTGGGGGAAGATCCGGTAGCCGTGCTTGTCGAGCTCGAGCTCCGCGACGATGGCGGGGGGCAAGAGGCTGACGACGTAGGCCAGGGCGGAGACCCTGTAGTCGGGGCCCCACGGCTGCTCGGTGACGGCGGCGCCGCCGACGACGTCACGGCGCTCGAGGACGACGGCCTTGAAGCCGCGCTTCGCCAGTAGGCCCGCGGCCACGAGGCCGTTGTGCCCGCCGCCGATCACGGCGACGTCGTAGCGGTGTGCCTGCGTCAAGGGCGTCCCTCCCGGTCCGGCCGACGGGGTACACCCGCGCGGCAGGCGACTCAAGGAGACGCGCATTCCGCGCGAGGAGCGGCACCGGGTCCACCGCGCGCGTGCGCAGGACGCCGATGCGGTAGACGCCGAAGTGCAGGTGCGGCGGGGTGGTGCGGGCGTTGCCGGAGTTGCCCACGAAGCCCAGCACCTCGCCCGGCGCCACGGAGTCGCCGGCGTCGAGCCCGTCGGCCCAGTCGTCGAGGTGCGCGTAGTAGTAGAAGGCCGGCCCCTCGCCGAGGACGGTGACGACGCGCCCGCCCAGCGGGTCCCAGCCGACGCGGAAGACGGTGCCCCGGGTGGCGGAGCGGACCTTCGTCCCGCGCGGCGCGAAGATGTCCGAGCCCTCGTGGCGGCGGCCGCTGGGGCGCGGGGCCTGCCAGCTGCTGCGCACCTCGCGCGGGTGCACGCCGTCCACCGGCATCACCAGGCGGGCGGGCTCGGCGCGGTAGGGCGCGGTGGCGAGGAGCAGGCCGGCCCGGGAGACGGCCACGCAGCCGGCGGCGAGGAAGACACAGGCGGCGACCGTGGCGAGGAGGCGACGAATGGGTGGGGCTGGTGCAGGGGGCGGGCCAGCGCGGAGGCGAGGCCAGAGGTATGACGGGCCGTCGCGGCGACCGGGCGTGGCTCGTCGACGACGGAGACGGCGCGGGGCGGCTTGCGCGGAGCGGGTCGGGGCAAGCGTGTGCGGCGTGCCGCGCGGGTGGTGGCGGTCGTGGGTGGTCGCCAGGCGCGGTAACCGGGCCTCGAGGGACGAGTTCCTGCGAAAGCGAGGGCCGAACGCCGCCGCCGAGCTTCTGGAGCAGGCGCAGCAGTCTTGGAGCTCGGCCGGCCGCGCCAAGAACGTTTCGGGTTCGAGATCGCTCACGGAAGCCGGGCCGACCGGCCCCGCAGCCTGGGGCCGTCGTAGCCCGAGGGACCTCGCCCCGAGACTTGCCGAAGCTGTGTTCACGACGGGGCGAGGATCAAGTCGAAGCCGCCCCCCCGGAGCGCGGATTTGGCCGTCGAGGTCACCCACGATGCGGCCCTGGGCCGTCGACGGTGACCAACGCCTTCCCGACCACCACGCCGTGCGCGCTGAGTTGTTTCCGAAGATGGGCGTCGAGGCCCTTGAGGTGCTTTGGCTCCAGGTCGATCACTGGAATCCGTTCGCGGTGGTAGACCTGCTGCTTTCGGCGCTTCCTGGCCAGGTACGCCTCGTCCGACCGACCCCAGAACTCGATGTGCAGATTCACCTCCGGGAGAAAGAAGTCGCTCCGGAGTTCACCCGCGACGGGAAGCTCCCGCTCGTAGGCGTGCAGGACGCGATGCGTGTAGAGCCAGTCGTCGATGGCCTTCTCCGGGAGGGAGCGGACGAAGTGGCCGTCCAGGGCCATGTAGTCGCCCGGCGTCCACCCAGGGCGGAGGTTGGAGTCCCGCGGCAATATCGTCGTCGACGGGCGGTCATCCATCGGGCTCACAGGGCGCAGGTTCTTGAGCAACGCCGGTCCGTCGGGGCCTGACGTCAGGCGCTTCACCGTCTGCCGAAAGAACCGATTGTCGACGATGGATGACGGCCACAGGACGAACGAGCTGCCACTCTGCTGGTGTTCCCGGACCAGCGCGCCCTGGCGAATGCCAAGCGGGGTTGCGACCCAGCCAGACCCGTCCGACTCCACCCAGCCCAGCTCGGCGAGCACGCGGTTGACGCCGTAGGCCTTCAGCCCCAGGCCCTCGCCGATCTTCGTTGCCGACAGACGCTCACCGCGCACGTGCGCCGAGTTGTCCGCCGCCTCCCGCTCTCGCTCTGAGATGTAGCGCGCGTCACATCCCCGACACATCTCCCCCGCGCCGACGAGCGGGCCACCGCACGAAGAGCACTCCTCCAGCTCCCCATCCCGCTTCGCCTTCCAGTGCTCGAGGCACAGCGGTCTTCTACCGGGCACCTGAGCATTGCAGCCCTCCACCTTGCAGCGCACGCTGCCTCCCTCCGTTGCGACCTCACGAGCGTAGCCGAACCCGTACACCGGCGTGATTCGGCACCCCGCACGACGCGGCCCTTGTCTGTCGATCGATGTCATCGCCCGATGCCCCGAACCCGCTACCGACGTTGCTCGAGGCACAGCGGCGAGCGGTGGTGCTGCGGGATGTGCAAGAGGTTCGAGTGCTCGACGCCGAAGGCGCTCTCCTTCAACGGTCCGACAATCTGCAGCGGCGTGCCCTGGAAGAAGCGGGGCCGCCCCGACCCCTCGAGAATGAGGGGCGCTGGCGATCGACGTACACGGCCTGGTCCCTCCAGCCAGTCACGGCCGAGGAGCGGGAGTACCTCGCCGGTTTGAGCAGGTCCTGGGTGAGAGCCCCTCCCTGCGCTGACCAGCGCTCACCTGACGAAACGCCCGCCGACCTCCAGGGCCAGCGGGCGTCGTACTGCGGTGGGGCGGCGCCCCCCACCCGGCTCTTCGCGCCACCCGCTCCCCGCTGCGCAGGGAGAAGCGAACCTACGCGCGAATCTCCGCGCTGCCGTCCGCCGAGGCCGCCGGCCCCGTGGTGAACGGCGTCTTCTCCAGCGCCAGGTTCAGCACCTCGTCCATCCGGGTGACGAAGTGGAACTCGACCTCTCTCTTCGCCTGCTCGGGCACGTCCACCATGTCCTTGCGGTTCTTCTCCGGCATGATGATCCGCTTGATGCCCGCGCGGTGGGCCGCCAGCACCTTCTCCTTGATGCCGCCCACCGGCAGCACCAGGCCGCGCAGCGTGGCCTCGCCGGTCATCGCCGTGTCGTTCCGCACGCGGATGCCCGTCATCAGCGACGTCAGCGCCGTCAGCATCGTCACGCCCGCCGACGGGCCGTCCTTCGGCATCGCCCCGTCCGGCACGTGAATGTGGATGTCCAGCTTCTCCAGGAAGCTGGGGTTGACGCCCAGCCGGTCGGCGTTCGAGCGCAGGTAGCTCATCGCCGCGTGGGCCGACTCCTTCATCACGTCGCCCAGCTTGCCGGTCAGCGTCATGCCGCCCTTGCCCACCATCTTCGTCGTCTCGATGAAGAGCAGGTCGCCACCGTACGGCGTCCACGCCAGGCCCGCCGCCACGCCCGTCTGCGAGGTGCGCTCGGCCATCTCCGACTCGATGCGCTGCGGCCCCAGCAGCTCGTGCAGCTTCTCCTTGGTGATCGTCTGCTTCTCCATGGTCCCCGACGCCACCTGCACCGCCACCGAGCGGCACACGTCGGCGATCCGCCGCTCCAGGCTGCGCACGCCCGCCTCGCGGGTGTAGGCGGTGATGATCTCCGTCAGCGTCTCCTCGGGGATCGCGATCTGGTCGTCCTTGATCCCGTGCTCCCTCACCTGCTTGGGGATCAGGTGCTTCAGCGCGATCGCCGTCTTCTCGTCGATCGTGTAGCCGGACAGCTCGATGATCTCCATGCGGTCGCGCAGCGGCCCGGGCACCGGGTCGAGCTGGTTCGCGGTGGCGATGAACAGCACCTTCGACAGGTCGAACGGCACGTCGAGGTAGTGGTCGCTGAAGGTGTGGTTCTGCTCCGGGTCCAGCACCTCGAGCAGCGCCGCCGACGGATCGCCGCGGAAGTCCGCGCCCAGCTTGTCCACCTCGTCCAGCAGCAGCACCGGGTTGCGCGTGCCCGCCTTCTTCATCTGCTGAATGAAGCGGCCGGGCAGGGCGCCGACGTAGGTGCGCCGGTGGCCGCGGATCTCGGCCTCGTCGCGCACGCCGCCCAGCGCGAGCCGCACGAACTTCCGGCCCACCGCCTTCGCCACCGACTGCCCCAGCGACGTCTTGCCCACGCCCGGCGGGCCCACCAG
>JACRCY010000624.1 GCA_016218785.1 Deltaproteobacteria bacterium | reverse complement strand
TGGCCCTGTCGCTCGCGGGGCAGGACGTGATCGTGGATCTGCTGGACGGGCGGTCCGAGGGGCCGTGCTTCCTGCGGTCGCGCCACTTCCGGGTCATCTACCACCAGGACACGCCGATCACCTCCGACTCCCAGCGCGAGCGGCTGGCCCGCCTGCTCCGGTACATCGACGACGGCGTGGCGCCGGGCCGGTAGCCGGAACCCATGTCGGGAGTCTCGTGGCACCACGTCCAGTTCGTCCTCGCGGGCGCCCTGGTGGCGTCGCTCGTCCTCGGCGCCGTGCGCACGGCCGCGGTGTCGGCGTATCTGCGCGGGCTCGGCCGACGCGACCTGCTCCTGCTGGCCGGCTGCCTCGTGCTCGCGCTCGCCGTCCGGCTGTTCGCCACGACCTTCGTGGCGAGCACCGAGGGGGAGGCCGCGCAAGGCCGGTTGATCGGGGGCACGCACCGCTGGGCCGCCGGCTGGAGCGCCATCCTCCATTTCCTGTTCCTCTCGTTCCCCGGCAGCGTGGCGACGATCGCCCGCCTCAACGTGATCATCAGCCTCGCGACCATCGTGGCGCTCTTCGTCCTGGTCGACCTCTACTTCGAAGACCGCTTCGCGGCGTTCTCGGCCGCCGCCGTCCTCGCGCTCCAGCCCATCTCCGCGCGGTACGCCTGCTCGGATTCGTCGGCCGTCCTGCAGACGTTCTGCCTCGTCGTCGGGGCCGCGTTCCTCGCGCGCTGGAACGGGCCGGGGAGGCGCGGGCTGCTGCTGCAGGGCGTCGGTTGGCTGGTGCTCGCGGCGAACGTCCGCTACGAGTCGGTCGTCTACCTGGTGGCCGGCGCGTTCGTCGTGATCGGCGGCGGTGGCTGGCCGCGACCCGGGCGGACGCGCGAGCTGCTGCTCGGCGGCCTCTGCGGCGCGCTGTTCCTCCTCTACCCCGCGGGCCGCGCGCTGCTCGACGCGTCCGGGGGGGTCTTCGAGCTGTCCCCGCTGGGCCATGTCGGGGTCTTCGTGCTGAGCCGCTACTCGCCGGGCGTCGTCGTGGCGGTCGCCTTCCTGGGCCTGCTGGCCGCCACGCTCGCCCGGTTCAGGGCGGCCGTCTGGTTCCTGCTCGCGCTGGCGGTGGTGTCCCTCCCCGCATATTTCTTCGGCAAGGAGTGCGCCGACTTCGGCAATCGCTTCGCGCTGCCGCACCTGGCGCTCTGGGCCGCGTTCGCCGGCTACGGCTGCGCGGTCGCCCGACGCCTGCTCCGGCGCGCCGCCCAGCGGCTGCGAGGCGTCGAGCGCGGCCCGGAGGCGGAGGCGCCGCGCCGGATCCCGCCGCTGGCAGCGGCCGTCGTCCTGGCCCTGGCCGTGGCCGCGGCGGTCCCGCACCGGGGATTCCTCACGCGGATGTGGACGCACGCCCTCGAGCACGACTTCATCGTCTCGCAGCTGGGCGCGATCCCGGACTCGTGTCTGATCGTCGGGCCCGACTCCGATCGCGAGTCGCGCGGCCTGCGCATCTCCGGCTACCTCTCCTGGGAGGTGGACCGGAACCATCACTGGGTGAGGGCCGACAGCCCGGAGGTGCTCGCCGGGACGATCGCGCCCTGCACCATCTACTACCGGTCGACGACGTGCCACGGCTACGAGGCCGTCCTGGAGCCGCAGAACCCGGACTGGGAGGGGCCGGAGCGGCCCGTGTGCCGGCGCATCGGCGAGCGCTTCGATCTCGAGCCCCTCGTCACGACGACGATCCCGTCGCGCGGCTACACGTGTGAGGCGCACACGGTCGACCCGGTGCCGGCCGGGTTCTACCGGATGCGCCCGCAGGCCGCGGGGCCCGGCGGGGGAGCGCGCCGATGAGGAAGGCGGCGTGGGGCATCGTGTGCGTCGTGGCCGGTGGCCTCGTCGCGCTCGGGCTGTACGCGGTGTTCCGGGTCGCGACCTTCCGCATGCTCCCGCACCGCGACGAGATGCGGATCGCTTGCGGGGCGCGCGGCGCCGCTGCTGCGGGTGCCGCGCCGGCCCACGCGACCGCCGCCCAATGCACGGCCTACTTCGACGACGTGAACACCTTCCACCGCTCCGCCGTCATCCAGACCGTGATCAGCGGCGTGCTCGCCGCGTTCATCTTCCTGGTGCTGCGGTTGCGGGTCTACCCGCTCGCCGGTCCGGGCCACCCGCGGCCTCCCCCCGCCACGGACCCGGAGTCGGTCGGCGCCCCGCCGGCGCCGGGCCGAGTTGCGTCCGACCGGCGCCCGGCGCTAAGGTGAGCCCCGGGCGCCGCGAGCGCCGATGGGGGAACGAGCGATGCGCAACTGGGTTCCGTGGATGGGTGTCCTGGCGATGCTCGGGCTGGCCGGATGCAGCGACTCGCAGGGAGACTGCAAGACCGGCGACGCGGACGCGTGCCTCGCCTGCCTCAACGTGCTGATGCCCGGCACGGGCTCGGGGGGCGAGTGCCAGCAGCGGCTCGACGAGTGCCAGGCCGACGGCGTGTGCGAGTCGTGGCGCGCCTGTCGCGGCAACTGCTGGCAGAACGATCCCACCTCGTGCTGCATGGAGGACTGCAACACGACGTTCGGCAGCCCCGGCGCCGCCATCGAGCAGTGCATGTGCGACAACTGCGCCACGGAGTGCGGCTTCCTGTGCCAGTGAGCCACCGCGGCGGGTAGACGGCGACTCGATCCTCCCCCCGCGTCGCCGGCGGCGGGCCGATGCCGACCATCCACGTCCGGCACGGCATGGGCGACGAAGCGCGCACGGTGACGATTGGCGCCAACCTGCACCACCGGCGCCGTAGGCCGCGCCGTGAGGTGCACGGCTGCGGTCGCGGCGCTGACCCGCGCGGTCGAGGGCGGACCACACGCCGTCACGGGAGCGGGTCTCGCTGCGCTACTTCCTTTCGGGCTCTTTCGTGAACAGCCTGGAGTACAGCCGGGCTCCGAGGGAGCGGATCATCAAGTTTTCCACCCGCGACTCGACGGCGCTGCGCTCCGCCTCGTCGGCGAAGATGAAGCGAATGCCCATGCCGGGCTCCTGGTTCGGGTCCACGCCGGGCGGAGGTGGCTCCCCCTCGCGTACTACCCAGGTCACCTGCCCGCGGAGCGACAGGGGCTCCGGGAGCGAGGGGACACTCATGCGAAAGAGCAACTCGGTCCCCACGTCGAGCGGGTAGTCCGTCCTGACGAACATGCCGCCCTTGCTGATGTTCTTGGTGTAGTCGGCAAGGAATGAGTCGCGCTTCCGGTACTCGACCTTGAGCTCGACTGGCGCCCGTGGGTGCGCCCGCCTGTCGCTGTCGTCGCGGGCCATTGGCTTCACCGACTCTACGCCTCGCGGCGTCGGATGTCGACCTCGATGTCTTTGGAACGTCGACCGGCCGGCACTCAGCGCGCCGGCGGGTGCAACGCCTTCGCGGGCCTGTCGCACCGAGACGCCGCGCCCGGCTCGCCGTTGCAGGCGTAGGTGTCGCCGCTTGCGGAAGTGAACTTGCTGCCGCCGTAGGGGCACGTGGCGTCGCCGGGAGGCAGCGACATGGCGGCAACAGACTCGCCTGCCGCGCCGGTCGGCCCGGTCTCCCCGGGCGCGCCGGTCGGTCCCGTCGGTCCGCTGGGATTGGAGCAGCTCCACCCGCTCGCGGTGCGCGTCACAACCTGCCCGGCCGCACACGCCCCGGTCACCATCGGGACCTCGCTGGGGTCGACAGCCATCAAGCCGCCGTCGCTCAGCAGCCCGGCACCGGCTTGAATTGGCTCTCCACGGCGGTCTACGGTGCAGCCTCCGATGGTGATCACGAGTAGCGACGCGACAACGACCTTCGCCGACCTCATGCCGTTCTCCTTTGCGTTGGCTTCACCTAGAAAGCCACGAGCAGGGCTGCGCCTCCGGGGCCGAGACCCACGACAGGGGTCCTCATCCTCGGCCGGAGGATCAGCCGCCAGACCAGCACGCTGACCGCGACTGCCGCGGCGCCTCCCGCAACCACGAAACTCGCCGTGGCTCCCTTTGCTGCCCCCACGGCCGCTTCGTCAGCGGCATCGCGGTCAGTCGTGCGCAGGCTGAGGTAGGTGCCAGTGCCGCCGCTGCGCCACGCAGGCCAAGCGCGAGTACGACCGCCAGTACAAGCAGGACTACCGCGCCAAGCCATGTGGCAAGGAGCAACGCCAGCGTGAGAGTCGCGAGCGGCGAGTGAAGCTCGGCTGGAGTGCGTACATGCGCTACTGGCGCAAGCGCGACCCCTTCCGCCCCGCGGCCACAGGAGCGGGCCCGTGCCCGGACCTACTAAAAGCAGCATCGCGAGCAGGTTCTCGCCAAGAGATCTGCAGGGAAAGTGGAGAAACTCAAGCTCCGGCTGCGCAAGTTCGTCCCCTCCGAGGCGCAGGATTGGGCACAGGCTGGGCACAGGGGGGAGTCGGCCCGAAAGCGGTGGCTGCCAACGCGGCGGAAGGGCTCGGGAAAGTTGGAGCCAGCGACGAGATTCGAACTCGTTACCTGCGGTTTACGAAACCGCTGCTCTACCGACTGAGCTACGCTGGCTGGTGCTGCGACTTTTCGGGCGCCAGGGGCGCGAGGTGGTACGCAGCTTCACCACGAACGGCAGTGGAATCTAGGGGACACGGGGCGATCCGTCAAGCGGATTTGGCCGGCGGGCAGCCGGTGGCCGTGCGGGGCGGCATCGGCACGGCAGGGGCGGGCGCCGGCAAAACGGAATTTGCCGCCGTCGGGCGGGGTTGGTAGAGTCGGAAGGGTCGCGATGCGTGGATTGGGCTGGTTTACGGGGCTCGGGGCGCTGCTCGCGGCGGCGACGGCCGGGGCCGAGCGCCTGCCGGTGGTCCCGCTCGACGGGCCCGGCCTGAAGCGCGTCTGCGAGACGGTGCGTCCCGACGGGCAGGTCAAGTTCACCGGCAACGAGGTCGAGCGCGGCAAGGCCCGCGCCGAGTACCGCAAGCGCCGGGTCGCGGCCCTCGAGCGCTTCTACCTGGTGACGGTGCCGTCGATCGGCTTCTCCTTCCGGGAGTACGACGTCAGCGAGAAGAAGCTCACCCTCGAGACCCGCAAGGTGCTGCCGCTGGCCGACGGCGTGGAGCTCGCGTTCGCCGCCGGCGACGACGAGCCCGAGATCGCGGCCGCGCTGGGGCCGCAGCCGGCCGAGCAGGTCGTGCTCCTGCGCGGGAAGGGGAAGCTGGGGCTGCGCCTGACTTTCAGGCTCGACCCCGGGCAGGCGGGCGACCCCTGCACCCGGTCGCCGACGCGCAAGGTCGTCAAGGCTGCGGTGGACCCGCTCGCGTTCGAGCTGGTCGAGCTGGCCAAGGTCGAGAAGACGCTCTACCGCGGCGAGCTGCCCGGGTACACGGAGGCGCTGCAGGGCTCGGTGCCGGTGAAGGGCCCCAAGGTGCGCCTCGGCAAGCCGAGCGCGGGGCAGGGGGAGCCGCCGGCGCCGCTGATCGCGGCCCTGCGTGGTCTCGAGCCGGCGTTGCTCCAGTGCTACCGCCAGGGGCTGGAGAACAACGCGCGCCTGCGCGGCGCCATCGTGGTCGGCTTCAAGCTCGACGCGGGCGGCCGCGTCACCCACGCGAGCGCCGAGATCAACTCGCTGGGCGACGACGAGGTGACCGCCTGCGCGGTGGCGCGGGTGCGGGCCCACCGCTTCGCCAGAGGGGTCAAGCCGGGCCGCGTGAGCGTGCCGGTCTACTTCCAGTCGCAGGACGACTGAGGGCCGGCGCGCCGGGCGGCGACGGCGTCGCGCCTGGCGGGGACGGTGCGGCGCGCGGGCTCGCCGTGAGCTACTGCACCCGCGTGCCGCGGGTCTCGATCCCCTTCACCGGCTTGGCGCTGAGGTAGTACGTCACGACGCCCCGCAGGTTGGCGACCGGCACCGGGCCGTGCTCACGGCTGTCGACGGCGTGGTTGCGGTTGTCGCCGAGCACCACGAACCCGTCCTTGGCCTGGATCTCGATGTCGCGGGTGCGGCGCCGGAGGTCCATGAGCACGCCCCAGCTCCGCCCGTCGGGGCCGGTCTCGCGGTAGCGCTCCATGGGGCGGCCGCCGGGGACCCCGTCCTCCTCGAGCACGAACTTGTCGATCTTCGTGCGCGCGAGCGCCTTGCCCGCCACCGACACGACCTGGTCCTTGAAGGACACCGCCTCACCCGGGAGCCCGATCAGCCGACCCATGCGGAGCACGCCCTTCTTCTGCGGGTGCTCGTAGAGGATCACGTCGCCGCGGATCGGCTTGGCGCGCATCGCGGCCGCCACCCAGTCGCCGCGGAAGACCGCCGGCGCCATCTCGTTCCCCTGGGCCTGCGCCGGCAGGAGCACGAAGGCGCGGACCACGGCCGCCGCGATGGCCGCCAGGAAGAGCAGCGTGAGGAAGCCCTTCAGCAGCGGGCGATGCCTGCCGGTGCTCATTCGTTCCCTCCGAGTCGGCCAAGGAGCGCGGCGACCGCGGCGGCCGGATCGGCGGCTCCAAAGGCCGACCGTATCACGGCCACGCCGGCGGCGCCCGCCCTCACGCATTCCAGGGCGTGGTCGGGCTCGATCCCGCCGATCGCCAGCACGGGGACGTGGCCGGCGGCCCGGGCGGCCGTGCCCAGGGGGCCCAGCCCCTGCGGCGGCCCGTAGCGCGCCTTGGAGGGCGTCGCGAAGACCGGGCCGAAGACGACGAAGTCGGCGCCGGCCTCGGCCGCGGCCCGGGCGGCCTCGGCCGAGTGGGCCGACGCCCCGATCAGGCGTCCAGCTCCCAGCAGGCGCCGCGCCTCCGCCACCGGCAGCCCGCCCTCGGGCAGGTGCACGCCGTCGGCCTCCGCCGCGAGCGCGACGTCGACGCGGTCGTTCACGAGGAGCGGCACGCCCGCGGCCCGCGTCACCCCGCGCACCTCCTCGGCGAGGCGGAGCAGGTGCCGGCCGCCGAGGTCCTGCTCGCGGAGTTGCACAGCCAGCGTGCCGGGCGGGACTCCGGCGAGGGCGCGCTCCACGGCCCGGACGAGGTCGCCTCCCGGGACGGCGGCGCGGTCGGTGACCAGGTAGAGGCGGAACACGGAGGCCCCGCGCGGCCTACTCGATCATCCCCTCGACGGGCGAGCTGGCCTGCGCGTACAGCTTGCGCGCGATGCGGCCGGCCAGGTGGGCCTTGCGGCCCGCCTCCACGGCGAGGCGCATGGCGTCGGCCATGAGGAGCGGGTCGCGGGCGCCGGCGATGCCGGTGTTCATGAGCACGCCGTGGCAGCCCAGCTCCAGGGCGACGGCGGCGTCGGAGGCCGTGCCCACGCCGGCGTCCACGATGACCGGCACCTTCACCGTCTCGAGGATGATGCGGATGTTGTACGGGTTGCGGATGCCCAGGCCCGAGCCGATGGGCGCGGCCAGCGGCATGACCGCGGCACAGCCGATCTCCTCGAGCTTCTTCGCCATGATCGGGTCGTCGTTCGTGTAGGGGAGGACGTCGAACCCCTCCTTCACGAGGACCCGCGCCGCCTCGAGCGTCTGCTCGTTGTCGGGGAAGAGCGTCTTCGCGTCGCCGATGACCTCGAGCTTCACCAGCGTGCCGCCGAACAGCTCGCGCGCCAGCCGAAGCGTGCGGATGGCGTCGTCGGCGGTGTAGCAGCCGGCCGTGTTCGGCAGCAGCGTGTACTTCTTGAGGTCGATGGCGTCGAGGAGCGAGGGCTTGCTGCGGTCCAGCTCCACGCGCCGGAGCGCCACGGTGACGATGTCGGCGCCGCTGCGGCGAAGCGCCTCGCGCGTCTGCTCGTTGTCCTTGTACTTGCCGGTGCCCACGATGAGGCGCGAGCGGTACTGCTTGCCCGCGATCACCAGTCCGTCGCTGCCGGGCTCGGTCATTCATCCGCCTCCCACGAAGGTCACGATCTCCACGCGGTCGCCGCCGGCGAGCCTGACCTCGCCGAACGTCGCGCGCGGCACGATCTCGCGGTTGCGCTCCACGGCCACGCGCTCGGGCGGGAGCCCCAAGGCGCGCAGCAGGTCGGCGACGGTGGCCCCGTCGGCGACCTCCTGCGGCTTGCCATTCACCGTGAGCGTCATCGCGTCCGCTCGATCAGGAGGCGTCGCCGTCTCGCGCGGCGGCGCCATCTCCGCGGGGATTATGCTGCGCGGTGGGCCGCCTGTCCATGCGCGCGCACGGCCTCGGCAGCCAGGCCCGGTCGCCTGGGCGCCGTCTCGTGACGCAGCTGGACCCCGGGCGAGTGGTGGGCCCGCTCACGCGCCCTCCCGTGATCGATCGCGAGACCCGGGGCGAGTGGTGGGCCCACGGGCGCCCGATCCGGCCTGGGGGCGCGCGGTACCACGCGCCCGCTACCCATCCCAAGGCCACATCGGCTACCCTCTCCTCGTGATTGCGCGCTGGCTGCTCGCCGTAGTGACGCTCCCCGGCACCGTCGTCGTGCTGGTGCCGGCGGTGATCCTGTGGCTCTCCCGCGCGAGCTTCTCGCTGGCGCGCCCGCCGGGCGCCCGCTTCCTCGCCGGCCTCGCAGTCCTCGCGTGCGGGCTGGGCGTGGGGATCTGGAGCATGGGGCTCTTCGCCCGCGTCGGCAAGGGCACCCCGGCGCCGTGGGATCCGCCCACGCGGTTCGTGGTCCGCGGCCCGTACCGCCACGTCCGCAACCCCATGATCCTCGGGGTCCTGGGGATGCTGCTCGGCGAGTCGCTGCTGTTCGGGTCGTGGCTCCTTCTTGGCTGGATGCTCCTCTTCTTCATCGGCAACTCCCTCTACTTCCCGCTCGTCGAGGAGCCGAAGCTGCGCCAGCGCTTCGGAGCGGACTACGAGGAGTACTGCCGCCACGTGCATCGCTGGCTGCCGCGCCTCCGCCCCTGGCGGCCCGCGGGCCAGGACGGCTGAGAGCGACGGGGGCGCTACCCGCGGGCGCGAAAATCGGGTAGCGTCCCTCCCATGCGAACCGCGCTGCTCCTCTGCCTGGCTCTCCCCCTGGCCGCGTGCGGCCCGACCCTCGCCCAGCGCGAGACCGCGGCCAGGCCCGCCATCGAGGCGCTGCGCGCGGCCCGGTTCGACGACGCGCGCACGAAGGCGGGCGAGGTCCTCAAGGCGGACGCCGCCAACCCGTACGCGTCCCTCGTCGACGCCGTCGCGCGCTACCGCAACGTGATGCACGACCTCATGACCGACCTGCCGTCGATCCTGATCGGCGCCGTCGTGGGGCGCGGCTTCAACGACCGCTACCTGCGCTTCGCCCTCGAGAACGCCGAGAAGGAGCTGCGGGTCGTGGACGCGAGCCTCGAGCGCGCGGCGCGCTTCCCGGAGCTGACCTTCGAGCTGTGCCTGGCGTGCTGGGAGGTGGACTGGAACCGGAACGGCCGGGTCGACAAGCGTGATCGCGCGTTCCTCGAGATCGAGCTGGACGCGAGCGGCAAGGAGCTGCCCGAGGGCGACCCGCGGCGCCGCCCCACCTTCAAGTTCGACCACGGCGACGTGCTCTGGGCGCGTGCCTTCGTGAGCTTCCAGCGGGCCGCGCTCGACGTGGTGCTGGCGTACGGGTACGCCGACCTCGACCGGGTGATCCCCGAGATCATGCGCCACAAGAAGGGCGCCCTCAGGCTCAAGCTGGAGCACCCCGAGCGCATGAAGGAGGCGCGCGCGCTGGTCCTGCGCGGCCTCGACTTCGCCGATCAGGCGCGCGTGGCCTACCTCGCCGAGACCGACGACGACCGTGAGTGGCTGCCCAGCCCCCGCCAGGAGAGCCACCCGCTGCCGCTCCCGGTCGACGAGGCGCTCTACCAGACCTGGAAGGACGTGGTCGGCGACCTCCGGCGCATCGTGAGCCGCGAGGAGGGGCTCTCGGTGGCCGAGCTGGCCCAGCTCGGTCACCACAAGTGGCCACAGCCCCCGAGCGGCTACCTCGACCTCGGCGGCATGCTCGAGCGACCCAAGGACATCGTCATCGACCTCGGCCAGCTCGCCGAGCGCGACCGCGAGAACGTCGGGATGACCGAGGCTGCCTTGAAGGACGTCTTCGGCGACTACTACCGGGGCGACATGAAGGCCTCGCCGCTCGTCGGGCGCCTGCAGCGCATGAAGGCCGAGGTGGACCGCGGCCACGAGAGCTTCGAGCGCAAGATGCGGTACCTCTTCTGGCTGAACTGAGGAGGGGGGGCGCTACAGCACGCCGGTCACCGGGAGGGCCACGACGTGCTCGGCGAGGCGCACGGCCTCGGCGCT
Organism: Deltaproteobacteria bacterium; assembly: GCA_016218785.1. GTDB lineage: Bacteria > Myxococcota_A > Polyangia > JACRCY01 > JACRCY01 > JACRCY01. The sequence goes on along the minus strand of JACRCY010000624.1, from coordinate 3,371 downwards.
GCGGCAGAGCACGACGCCGAACCGCGCCTGGCGGGGGTGGCTCTCGAGGAACGAGGCCAGGCCGCGCACGTCGTACGGCGTGACCCGGGCGCCGTGTTTCACCTCGATCGGGATCAGGTGGCGTCCCGACTCGAGCACGATGTCCACCTCCGCCCCCTGGTGGGTGCGCCAGTACAGCAACGGAGGCGGCGCGTCGAGGAGGGAGGCCTGCGCCGAGAGCTGCTGGATGAGCCACCCCTCCCAGCTGGCGCCGGCCAGCGGGTGGACCTCCAGGTCGTCCGGGCCGCGGAGCCCCAGGAGAGCGTGGAGCAACCCCGTGTCGACGATCCAGCCCCGTGGCGCCTTGACCAGGCGCTTGCCCACGTTCGCCGAGTAGGCCTCGACTCGGCGCCACAGGAACGCCCCCTCGAGAAGGTCGAGGAACCCCTTCAGGCTTGGGACAGAAACGGCGAAGTCGCCGCCGAGGGAAGTGAGGTTGAGCGGTTGCCCCTGCCGCGCGGCGAGCATGCGGAGCAGCCGATGGACCGCGGCCGGCCGCAGGTCGCGCCGCGCGGCGGCCAGGTCGCGCTCGCTCACCAGGCGGAGGTACGAGTCGAACCAGCGCCGGGCCGCGACCGCTTCGCGAAGCAGTGAGGGCTCGGGGAAGCCGCCGGAGAACCACGCCGCCTTCAGGTCCCGATCTCGCACCGAGTCTCGGTCGGCGGCGAGCTTCAGCGCTGCGGCAGCGCTGCCGCACTCGAGGAGGCGCGCGAGGAACGGCGAGGGGCCGCGTCCCAGTCGCTCCGCCACCGAGAACGGCTCCAGCACGAGGATGCCGGCCCGGCCGGCCAGGCTCTCGGAGACGCTTTCCGTCAGCGCTCCGGTAGCGGATCCCGACAGGACGAAGCGGCCCGGGCGACGGTCGCGGTCCACGGCCAGCCGCAGGGCCCCGAAGAGGGTCGGTACCCGGTGCGCCTCGTCGAACCACACGCGGTCGGGGTGGTCCCGCAGGAAGAGCGCCGGGTCAGAAGCCACGCGGTCGGCCGTGACCTGATCCTCGAGATCGACGCGCGTCCAGCCGTCCAGCTCACGCTGCAGGAAGGTCGTCTTGCCCACCTGGCGGGCGCCCAGCAGCAGCACCACGGCGAACTGGTCGAGGTACGCCCGCAGGCGGGGCGCGAGGTGACGGGGCAGGTACGGGCGGTGGTTCACGCGATCATTCACGCGGCAATTGTACCATGAAAATAGCTCATCATTGGCATGTGTCTTCCTGGTACTCGTCCACCCGTGCTGCCCGCAATCTGATTGACCGTCGTTCTGTCAAGGCAGACAATCGACGCGTGGTTCTGGCCAGGAGGCCGACCTTGCGCGTGCACCTTGCACCGTGGGCATGGGTGGTGCTTGTCCTCGCAGCGACCCGCTGTGGGAATGGCAGCGACGAGCGTCCGGGTGGGGGCACGCTCCTGTCGGAGCTGGCGCAGCGGTTCCCGGCGCTGGCGTCACGGCTCGAGGCGGAGCAGTGTCGGGGCCCGGGACGAGCGCGCAGCAGCGGCCGCTCGAGGTCGAGGAGGCGAAGGCGCTGGCGGCCCGGGCGCGGCGGCAGTGGCTGACCGTGGAGATGCCGGACCGGGCGGACGGGGCGCTGCGCCTCGAGTGGGGTGGTGCAAACGTCACGGTGCGCGCGCTCGGCGCGAGCCCTGCCGGCCGCCGGGTCGAGGGCGGCGTCGCGATCTATCGCGGCGCGTACCCGAGCACCGACGTGCTGCAGGTGCCCCGCAAGGAGCGGGTCGAGGAGTTCCTGTACCTCAGGGACGAGCGAGCACCCAACCGGTTCGAGTACGGCGTCAGCGTCTCGGGTGGCGCCCTGCGTGGGACGGGCGAGGTCGTCGATGCTGATGGCGTCGCGCAGTTGCGCGTGCTCAGACCGTGGGCCGTCGACGCCCGCGGGCGGCACGTGGACGCCGACCTGGCCGTTGCCGACGGCAGGATCGTGGTGTCTCTCGACACGCGCGGCCTGACGTTCCCAGTCCTGCTCGACCCCACGTGGGAGACCACCGGCGCCATGGCGCAGGCGCGCTTCGACCACGCCGTCGCGTTGCTCGGCGACGGACGGGTGCTGGCATGCGGCGGCACCGCGGACGGGACCACGCCCCTCGCGAGCTGCGGGCTCTTCAGCCCGCACTCGGGCGTCTGGACGACCACGGTGGCGATGCCCACGGCCCGGCTCGGGGGTAACCTGACTGTGCTCCCGAACGGCTCGGTCCTCGCCTGCGGCGGCGGCACCGTTGCCTGCGAGGTCTTCGACCCGGTCGCGGGGACCTGGGCGGCCACCGCGGCCATGGCCGCGGCGCGCGCCTATGCCACCGCCACCCTGCTCCGCACCGGCAAGGTGCTCGTGGTCGGGGGCGAGAGCGGCGGGACCGCCGAGCTTTACGACCCGGCTGCGGGCACGTGGTCCTCCGCCGGAACGATCACCGCTCGGAGCCGCGCGACCGCGACGCTCCTCGGAGACGGCCGCGTGCTCGTGGTCGGCGGCACCGGCGCCGGCGGCCCCGTCACGGCAGTCGACCTCTACAATCCCGCGACCAACGTCTGGACCGCCGCTGCAGCGCTGCCCGTGAAGCGTTCGGAGCACACGGCCACGAGGCTGCGTACGGGCAAGGTGCTGGTCGCTGGCGGCACCGACGGGACGGCGACACTCGCAACCGCGGTCCTCTACGACGAGGTCGCCGGCACGTGGGCCGCCACCGGGTCGCTGGTCGCGGCCCGCCGCCGCCACGCCGCGGCGCTGGCCGCCGGCGGCAAGGTGCTGGTGCTCGGCGGCAGCAACGGGAGCGCCGCCATCGCCTCGACCGAGGTGTACGACCCGGCGTCGGGCACCTTCGCGACGTCGACGGCGCTCACGGCCGCGCGCGAGCGCCTGGCCGCGGTCGTGCTGGCCTCCAACGACGTCCTTGCCGTCGCCGGCCGCGGCGCCGCCGCGTTGGCCACGGTCGAGCGCATCACGCCGGACGCGCGGTGGTCCCCGACGGCCTCGATGGCCGCTGGACGCTACTACCACTCCGCGACCTTGCTGTCGAACGGCAGGGTTCTCGTCGCCGGGGGCCGTTTCTTCAATTGGGGCACCGGCAACCAAGAGACCCGTACGAGTGCCGAGCTATACGACCCCGCGACCGGTTCCTGGAGCGCGGCCGCCGTCATGCCGCAAGGTCGCGACGCCCACACTGCTACGCTGCTTCCCAGCGGGAGAGTGGATCTTCTGCGAATGTTGGTGAATAGGGCGGTGGATTGGGCGAGCGGAGCGCCACGAGCGACCGGTGCCGAGGCGCTGAGACGACGGGACCAGCCTGCCAGGGCCGCTACGCTGGTGGGTGTGTTGTGCCCTGCGGCCC
>JACRCY010000623.1 GCA_016218785.1 Deltaproteobacteria bacterium | reverse complement strand
CGCCGCCCGCGTCCGCGTGCGGCGGCGAGCGCGAGCGCCAGCAGCGCGGCGACGCCCGGGCCCGCGGCGTCGGCGGCCGCGGCGCGGCAGCCACAGCCATCGCCCCCGCCGGCATCCCCACCGTCGCCGCTGCCCCCATCGCCCACGGGGCTCCCGTCGGCACTGCCGCCGTCGGCCGCCGCGCTGCAGGTGTAGTTCACGCAGGTCGCGGGCATCGTGCAGTCGGGGTCGCCGCAGCAGTCGCCGTCGTGGAGCGAGCCCGCGCAGCGTACTCGGGGGACGCCACGTGGTCGACCACCGCGTCGCCCGGGAGCCGCATGGTGGCGGCGCGGAAGCCGGACGCGTCCTCGGCGAAGAAACCGCTCGGCGGCAGCGTGACCGCGCCGTCGAGCGTGGCGATGGCCCAGTCGTGGCCCTGGCCGTCGTCCCAGCTCACGCGCGCCGTGAAGACGGTCGAGTCGCACCAGTTGTTGGCGCCCTGGTCCACGCGGAACGCGAGGACGTCGCCCAGGGTCGCCGCGAGGTCGAAGGCGAACGTGCTGCACGGCGAGCCCGTCTCGGGCAGGGCGCACTGCCACAGCACCTGGGCGCCGCGCCGGATCGACGCCACCACGCCGTCGCCGCACGAGGTGTCGGCGTCCTGCACGCGTCCCTCCACGGTGACCGTGCCGGTGACCGGGACGGTGAAGGTCCGCACCGGGGCCGCCCCCTCGGGGTGCATGACCCCGTTGCAGATGAGGAGGAAGGTGCCGGGCCCGCGCCAGCACTGCGCGCCCGGGTCCCAGGTCATGGGCGTCAGCGTGCCCCCCTGATCGTAGAAGTAGCGCCATCCCCCGCCGCCCTGCTCGTGGGAGAAGTCGGCCAACGAGCCGGCGGCGCCGCGGGCCGAGTCGCGGTTGACCCAGAGGCGCGGCCCGGCGGCGTAGCCGATCTCCAGGCGGGCGCGCTCGAGCGGCAAGCGCGCGCGCAGCGCCGACTGGAGGCCGTGCCAGGCGGAGCCGTCGTGGTACTGCACCCCCGCGACCGTGGCGTCGGCGTAGCGCGACTGCAGCGCCTGCATCAGGTAGTACTCGGGCGCGTGCAGCCGGATCCAGTGGCCGACGTCCGCGACGCTGTCGCCCAGGAACCCGGCGTGTCCGAAGGCGATCTGCGTGGCGCGCGCCTGGTCGACGTCGAGCTGCGCCACCGTCGGCGTCACCTGGCCCCGTCGGTGAAGTAGCGGCTGTAGTAGCCGAGGCCGTGGTTGAGCATGCGCGGCTTGACGGCGTGAAGCTCGTAGTCGGGCGCCACCGCGGCCCGGCTGCGCCCCTCGATCTGCCGCTCGACCGCGTCGACGGCGCCGGCGAAGTAGGAGTCGAAGCGGGACAGCCCCTCGCCGCCCTCGCCGAAGAGCGGGCCGCCGTAGTAGCCTTTCATCGCGGTGAAGAGGTCGATGGTCGCGTCGTGCGCGTCGCGGAGGGTGGGGACGGCGCCCACGCCGGCGGAGTGGTCGATGGCCATGCCCGGCGACCAGCCGGTGGAGACATCGAGGTAGGCGGCGTTGGGGGCGTAGCCCGCGGCGATGCTCGGCGACTCGAGCGCCGCGAACGAGCCCATCCGCCGGGCGGCGATGCGGAACGCCTGCTGCCCGGTCCCGTCGTTGAGCCAGCCGAGCTTGGCGGCGCCCGTGCGGTCGTGCGCGATGGCGGTCGCGTCGTACAGGGGGCTCGGGTAGGTCGGCGCGTTGTCGGGGTACATGTCGGTGTAGTTCTCGTGGAGGGCCACGAGCATGCCGGCCTCGCGCGCGGCCGCCACGAACGCCGTCATCTCCGCGTCGGTCCCCCACGCCGGGTTGGCGGGGTGGTGGTCGGGGAGGCCCTGGTCGTAGCCCCACCGTTGCCACACGTGGAAGATGATGGCGAGGTGGCTCATGCCGTGCTCGGCGTAGCGGCGCACCATGTTGCGAGCGTCGCGCCACGCGGTCGCGCCCTCCCCCGGGTGCCCGCCGCCAGGCCACAGCCGCGCGAAGGCGCCAGCGCCGTGCCACTGGCCGTCGCCCGCGTCCCAGGAGAGCGGCGTGGCCGTCCCGTCGAGGATCTCCAGGTAGGAGAGGCCGCGTTGCCCCTGGGTACCCGAGAAGTCGGTCTGGGTATCGTAGGTGTCCGCCGGCGCGGTGATCGTCATGCGCAGCGCCGTGCCGTCGCACGCATTGGTGCCGGCGCGCAGGATCTCGGCCTGCACCACGTCGCCCATCTGCAACGCGAGGTCGGTCTCGTGGAGCCGCTCCTGGGTTTCGCCGTTCGCCACGGCGAGGCGTGCCACCAGCGCGCCGCGGTGGCGCAGCACGATGGCCACCCCGTCGCCGCAGCCCGGGTTGCCGTCGGCGTAGCGGAGGGTCACGTGGGCGGCGCCGGCCTCCGGGCTGGTCCACGCGTAGGCGACCCCCTCGTCGACGGAGAAGGCCCGGTGCAGGCCCCACACGTCCATCACCACGAGGGGCCTGAGCGCGGCCCGGTGGGGTGAGGCGGCGGCAGTGACCTGGGGGAAGAGGTCGTCGAGGTCGGGGGAGAGCGTGACCCAGCAGGTCTCGCTGAGGGGTGCGGCGACCCCGGCCGTGTCGGGCTCGCTCAGGCTGCGGCCGTGCACGTACACCCGGCCCGCGCCGTCCTCGCCCAGCGTGCGGGTCACGGCGACGGCGCTCGAGACGGTCGGGTCGATGAAGGCGCCGAGGACGCTGCCGTCGGGGAGCAGCGCCGCGGGCTCGGGCAGGTACGGGAGGGTGACCACGCGGCTGCCGGCCACGCCCTCGGCCCAGCCCAGGGACACCCCCGCGTAGCCGTCGAGCCCCCAGGTCGAGGTGGAGCGCACCTCGATGACCAGCGCGACGCCCTCGAGGCGGAAACGGTAGGTCTTGGTGAGCGCGTGCGCGCCGGGCTGCTCCTGGTACTGGAGCACCACCTCCTGCCCCACGATGCCGTGCTGCTGGAGCACGGCGCCGGCGGTGGGGGCGTAGTCGGCGGGCTCCCGCACGGCGTCGTTGGCGGCGCGGTACCGCGTGCCCCCGCTGGCCACGATGGCGACCGGGGAGCCGCCGCCCACCGCTCCCTCGACGCGCAGCATGCCCTGCTGCACGTCGGCGTGCGCGACGCTGACCGTGTAGGCGACCGCGAAGGTCCCCGTGGCGCGGAGCGTGTAGCGCTGTGCGCCCGCGTCGTAGGTGACGCTCTCCGTCACCGCGTGGTCGGCGCCCAGCGGCCGCAGCACGCCCGGTGCACTGGAGGCCCAGATCGCCACCGTCGCTACCAGGATGGTTCCGAGCGCTCGTCGCATGCGGCGCCTCCGGGCCGCCTGGCCCTGGCGCGACTATCACCGCCCGGGGTGGCGGGGGTCAAGGAGACCGCGGGCCGCGGCTAGGACACCGGCGGGCAGCCGACGATCACGGAGACCGTGTCGGGGCTGGTCTGGAGCGCCGTGCAGGCGGCGCCGTAGAAGGTGAGCGTCTTGGCGTTGGGGTCCATGTCCCAGCCGCTGGCGTGCGTCTGATCGCGCGCGACCCCGACCCCGCCCACCGACACCGACACGTACTGGAGGTCGGGCGGCGTGTAGTCGAGGGCGAAGGTGCAGGAGATGATCTGCTCGGTGATGCTCTGGAGCGCGCTCACCATCGAGGCCTGGTCGGAGACGGGGTAGTACTTGGTCGAGCCGGCGCGGGCGGTGCCGCCCGCCTCGGCCATCATGTTCAACGTGCTGTTGGTACCGTCGATGTCGATGCCGACGACGTAGGTCTTGATGCCCGCCGCGGCCGCGTCCGTGATCGCGGCGACCGCGGGGCCGCCGTCGGCCGGGACGCAGATCCCGCCCAGGAGCGGGATCGGCTGGCAGATCTCGGTGGCGGTGCAGTTGACCGGGTTCGCCGGGTTGCAGGTCTTGGGGATGACCGGCGCGGTGGGGTCGCAGTTGGGCTGGCCGTCGGTGGCGATGAGCAGGTAGTGGGCGCGGTCGTCGCTGAGGGTGCTGTAGTAGGCGGTGCCGGCCTGCACCGCCTTGTGCGCCGGGGTATTGCCGCCCGGCGACTTCCCGTTGATGGTGGTGGAGATGGTGGTGGCGTTGCCCGCCGCGGGCGGGATCAGAGTCGCCGCGTCCACCGCGCAGTCGTTGTCGGTGGGGAAGAAGAGGAGGCCCCACCAGATGGGCGCGCCGTCGTTCTCCAGTTGCGTGACCACGCTGGTGACGGCGTCGGCCGTCTGCTCGTACTTGGTGGGCGTCCCCTCGGTCATCGAGCCCGACATGTCCATGAGGACGATGATGTCGGGGTCGCCGATCTTCTCGGGCAAGAAGCTCTGCTCGTGGCACGGGGGGTTCACCGGCGGTTGATCGATGCTGCCCTCCAACCCCGCGGTGTCGATGATCGACGCGTCCTGCTGGTGGGAGGCGCCGCCATCACCCTCGTCTTCGCTGGTGGTGGGGCCGCAGGCGGCGAGCGCGACCGCGAGGAGCGTGGCCAGGAGCGCGCTGGCCAGACGGCGGGTGGGCACCATGGGAGCCTCCGTGGGCGCAGGCGACGGGCGCCCAGGGTGATTGTCCGCTCGGGCAGGGTGCGGCGTCAATGCCCCCTCTTGTG
>JACRCY010000622.1 GCA_016218785.1 Deltaproteobacteria bacterium | reverse complement strand
CGCCGCTTCTGTCGGTGCTGGGAATCGCCGGGTAGCGTTGGTGTATACAGAACCAACCGGGAATCTCACCCGAAAACGAGAACTTAAGTGCGGTGCGATCGCACCCGCGGTAAACTCACGCTAGGAAGCCGGGCTGATCTTCAGGTTGTCGAAGGTGAGGTCGGCGTCCCAGTTGCTGAAGCCGAAGTACTCGTGCCCCTTGCCGCGCAGCGGCTGCGGGTCATCGCGCTTGAGAAACTCCTCGCCGTCGACGAACCAGGTGATGCTGCTCCCCTTGAAGACGAGCTTGTGATGGTAGGTCTTGCCGACCTCCACGCGGGGTTGGGTGCGCGCGGGCTGGCCGGGTGCGTGCTCGTCGTGCCGCGCGATCATCGACTTGGTGTTGCGCCAGCCGCCGAAGATGAACACGTAGCCGCTGGCGGTGTACGCACCCTTGTCGCGCGCGAAGGTCTCGCCGTCGCCGTAGACCTCGACCTTGATGTCGCCCGACGAGCTGCGCGAGGTGGCATCGAACTCGATGACGGAGTCGTTCGGGAGCTTGCGGCGCAGCCAGAGCGGGTGGTTGAAGGCCCCCTGGATCTTCAGCGCGCCGCCCTCGATGCGGTAGGGCCCGCCGGTGTTGTGCCAGTCGGCGCCCAGACCGGGGCGCTCGAAGTCGTCGGTGAACGGGGCGGTGATGGCCGGGTCCTTCGGGGCGCACCCCGAGAGCGCGGCGAGCAGCACGGCGACGCAGAGGACACGCATGACCACTCCTTCGATGGGATTCCCCAGGCGCAGCGCCGACATAGCACAGCGCCGAGGTCGTCGGCAAGTCGCTGCGTGGGCGTGGGCACGGCGGCGGAGCGGACTCTTACCTCGCGCCCCCGCCCGGGGTATAGTAGCCGCCTGTAGGGGGGCATACTGGCTGCGGGGCGGGTGAGTGCTAGCGTGTCGTTGGGGCGCAGGAACTGCGTGGTGACTTCATGACTGCGGTGGGAATCGACCTCGGAACCTCGTTCTCCTCGGTGGCGGTGGTCAGGAACGGGCGCGTGATGATCGCGGCCGACTCCGACGGCGTTACGGCCATCCCGTCGATCGTGCACTTCCCGGCGCAGGGGCCGCCCATCGTGGGGTACCCGGCGCGCGAGATGCTGCTCACCGATCCCGAGAACACCGTCTTCTCGGCCAAGCGCCTGATCGGCCGCCGCTACAACGACGCCGCCGTCAACGCCCACCAGATGGGCGTCCCGTACCGCATCGTCGAGGGGCCCAACGGGTCCGCCGTGCTCTCGGTGCGCGGCGAGTACTACTCGGTGCCCGAGGTCGCCGCCTACGTGCTGCGGCACATGAAGCGCATCGCCGAGCAGTTCCTGGGGCAGCCGGTCGACCAGGCGGTGGTGACGGTCCCCGCCAACTTCAACGACGCGCAGCGCGAGGCCACGCGCATCGCCGGCCGCATCGCCGGCCTCGAGGTGCTGCGGGTGCTGAACGAGCCCACCGCCGCCGCGCTCTCCTACGGCCTGGGCCGCGGCTACGAGAAGACCGTCGCCGTCTACGACTTCGGCGGCGGCACCTTCGACTTCACCGTCCTCGAGATCCAGAACCGCATCTTCCGCGTGGTCACCACCGCCGGCGACACGCTCCTCGGCGGCGACGACCTCGACACCGCGCTCTCGGAGCACGTCAACCGCCTCTTCATGCGTCAGACCGGCATCGACCTGCACCGCGACTTGGTGGAGTGGCAGCGGTTGCTCTTCGGCGCCGAGAAGGCGAAGCGCGAGCTGTCCGAGGCCGAGAGCGCCGAGGTGAGGCTCGCCAAGGTGGCGTACCGCACGCAGGGAGCGCTCGACCTGGCGGTCCCGGTGTCGCGCTGGGACGCGAACGCGCTGTGGAAGGAGTTCGTGGGGCGTTCGCTCGCGGTCTGCGACCGGGCGCTCGCCGACGCCGGCCGCACCGCCAACCAGGTGGACGAGATCCTGCTCTGCGGCGGGACGACCTACATCCCGCTGGTGAAGGCGGCGGTGGAGCAGTACTTCCACACCAAGCCGCGCGCCGACGTCGACCCGATGCTGGCCGTGGCCCTCGGCGCGGCGATGCAGGCGGCGGCGCTCTCCGCCACGCCGAGCCCCGATCCGCGTCAGGTGAAGGCGCTGCTCCTCGACGTCATCCCCCTCACCATCGGCATCGCCGCGGCCGGCGGGATGATGGAGCCGATCATCGAGCGCAACGCCGCCATCCCCGTCGAGAAGACCCGGCGCTTCTCCACTTCGCGAGACGGCCAGACCGAGGTCAAGATCCGCATCTACCAGGGAGAGTCGCGCAAGGTCGCCGAGAACACCTTCCTCGGCGAGCTCGTGGTGGGGGGGTTGCGCCCCGCGCCGCGCGGCACCATCGACATCGACGTGACCTTCGAGGTCGACACCGACGGCATCCTGAACGTTAGCGCGCGTGACCTCGACTCGGGGCGGCTCCACTCGACCCGCGTCAAGATCTCCGGCGACCTGAGCGAGGACCGCATCGCGCAGCTGCGCAAGCGCTACGAGCAGGAGAAGTAAGTGGCCCGAGGCAGGATCGTCGTCATCGAGGAGGACCTGCTCGTCCGGGCGATGCTCCAGTGCGCCCTCCCCGAGGGCGTGGAGGCGAGCTTCCCGGCGGACGAGGAGCTGGCGCTGGCCGCCCTCACCGCCACCCGGCCGGAGGCGATCATCATCGGGAAGACGTCGGGCAAGGTGTCGGCCGGCGCGCTGTGCCGCACCCTCCGCGCGCAGGTGGCCGGCCAGCGGCTCCCCATCATCCTGATGGACCAGCGCTACACCGACGAGAGCCTGGCGGCCACCGAGGTGCAGGCCTACGACGCCGACGCCTTCGTGCCGGTGCCGTTCGTGCGCGCCAACCTGGAGGCGGCGCTCGAGGGCGCCCGGACGCGCTTCGCGGAGCGCGCCGGCGAAAGGAGCGTGTCCCGCCTGGCCCCGGAGGTCGAGCCCGGCTCCCCCGCCATGGCCCCGGTGGCGGCGGAGTCCACGCCGCACTTCTCGTGGACCGCGTTCGAGGAGCGCGTCAAGCGCATCTACCGCAACCTCGACCGGCTCGATCACTACCAGGTACTGGACCTGACGCCGTATGCGTCGCCGGCCCAGGTGAAGGACGCCTACTACGGCCGCTCCCTCGAGTTCCACCCCGACCGCTTCGGGCAGCTCGAGGATCGCGATCTTCGCGAGAAGATCTACCAGATCTACAAGCGGGTCAGCGAGGCGTTCCGCGAGCTGTCCGACCCGACGCGTCGCTCCGAGTACGATCACGACATGGGGCGCGCCCGCCGCATGCGCTCCGACGACGTGCCCGGGCGCAAGCTGAGCCTCAGCGTGGCGGTGGCGGCCAAGCGCTACCTCACTGAGGCGCTCAAGGCCGAGCGCGACGGCGACCTCGCGGCGTCGAAGTCCTACCTCATCCTGGCCCACGAGGTCGCGCCGGGGAACCCCGACATCAAGCGCAAGCTGGACGAGCTCCTGGCCAAGCTCGGGGGCGAGTAGGGCCGCGCGTTACGGCGCTCCGCGTCACCGCGGCGGCTGTTCGGGGGGCGGCGCCTTCTTCTTCTTCTTCGGGGGCTGCGGCCCTGGCTGCTGCTGCGGCTGCTCCTCCTGCGCCTCGGGTGGGGGCGGCGGGGCGCCCTCGGGTCGCGGCTGCGGCTGGGGCCGGCCGCCCCAGTCGGACGGCGCGTTGGGCACCTGGCGCCGACGGAGGGGCACGCCGCCGGTGTCGAGGCTGCCGGGGTCGGGCACCGGCTGCCGGCGCAGGCGCTCGCGCCGCTCGTCATCGTCGCGCTCGCGGTCGGAGCGCCGCTCCTCCTCGAACGGCTCGCGCGTCAGGCGGCGGATCGCCTCGCCGGTGCGCATGGGCGGCACGCTGCGCTCGGGCCACAGGAGCGTGAGCATCACGCCCGGGATCCACTTGTCGTAGGGGAGGGCGACGCCCGGCCCCCACTGCTTGCGGTAGGTGAGGACGATGTCGAGCGAGAGCTGGTTGCTGAAGCGGACGGTGCCCGCCACCGTGTTGTAGGTGATGTACTGCGGGAAGTTCCGGATCTGCCCCTGCGTCGGCGAGCCCGGCTCGGAGTCGGGCTCGCGCACGTTGCGCCGGTTGATCGACAGGTCGGCCCAGAGGATGAAGTGCTCCCCGAGGCGGCGCCGGAACTCGAGGACGCCGACGTCCTCGTAGATCACCGAGGCGCCCCAGATGGACGTGTCGAACTCGCGCGTGTACTCGAGCACGACGTTCCAGTTGTCGTCGTGGACGTGCAGGCGCAGCCCGCCGATGGGCCCGTGGTAGGGCTTGGCGTCTCCCGCCTGGTGCGAGGCGTACATGTGGGTCGCGTACCCGATGCGGCCGTGTACGTTGAACCACGAGGTGAAGCGGTGGGCCCACCCGAGGGCCGCGCTCATCACCATGTAGTCGCGGCCGAACTCCCCTTGGGAGATGGGGTCGGGCTGCGAGGGCGGGTTCGCGGGGATGTCGGGCGGCGTGCTCACCGCCACGTACTGCAGCGCGGCCGTCGCCTCGAGCACGTCCCGCGAGAAGTGGCGGAACACCGTGTTCCGCAGGGTCACGAGCGCGCGGGAGCCGAGCACCGAGCCGAGCTCGGGGGGCACGTGGCCAAAGATCTTGAAGGCCTCGAAGTCCAGCTCGGGGCGCGTCTCCCACACCTTGGCGAAGCGCTTCTCGAGCATGGCGCGCGTGGTGTTGCCGAGGAAGGTGAGGCCGCTGATGTCGAAGTCGCTCACCGACCGCGGCATGGTCTGCGCCGCCGCCGGCACCGAGAAGAGGTTGAAGCGCGACTGCAGCACCCGCTCCACCAGGATGAGGTAGGTGGTCTCGGAGAGCTCGAGCCGGCCGATGCCGTCGAGCCGGTTCTCGTAGGAGTTGAGCCGGCTCCAGCCGTCCCACTTCGTCTTCAAGACCGCGGGGTCGGTCGCCGTGGCGTCGGTGACGATGGTCGTCTGCTGCTCGACGAAGTAGTCGTAGCCGAACGTGTAGGAGAGGTCCCACTGCGTGTGGCGGGTCTCCTTGTGGAGGCTGCCGCCGAGGGTGTTGCGCCACAGGACGACCGGCGGGAGCAGGATCTTGCGGCGCAGCAGGTCGGCGTTCTCGACGCTGTTGGGGTCGAGCGCGTTGCCGGGGTCGTGGCCCGAGAACCAGTGGTTGCAGTACATCACCGACGATTGGAGCTGGAGCTGGTACTCGAGCGTCTGCCCCTGCTGGGCGCGGGCGGCGGCCGGCAGCAGCGTGAGCAGCGCGAGCAGCGCCACCGCGGCCCCGCGGCCGCGACGCCGGGGTCGGGACATGGCAGCTACGATAGCATGGCGTCGCGGGTGGTTGCCACGGTCGCCCGTCGGCGCGACCCCGTCAGTAGACGAGCGAGCGGTGGATCTGCCAGCTGCCGTCCGTGCGCTTCGACGCGAAGTACAGCTCGCCGCCGTCACGCGTCACGAACGGGTCGCTGTCGGCCTTCCCGTCCACCCACAGGCCCGGCGCGCGCTCGATGCAGACGAACGCGTCGTCGAGGGTCTTGCGGCGGGCCACGTAGAGGTGCGTGACCGCGGCGCTCTCGCGGTCCGAGGCGAAGAGCAGCGTGCGGCCGTCGGAGGAGAGGGCGGGGGCCTCGTTCAGCCCCGGGCTGTCGAGCTCGGCGCGGTGTACCGGGGCCCCCCAGGCGACGACGACGTAGGCCGCCTCCCAGAGCGTCGACTGGCCGCCGCCGGAGGGCGAGCGCGAGAAGACGATGCGCTGGCCGCTGCCGATCACGGACGGGTTGTAGTCGTCGTCCTCCGACGCGAGGGCGGTGATGGTAGTCGGGGCGGTCCACGACCCCTGGCGCGTGGGCCGCGCCGACTGGAAGAGGTCGAGGCCACCGTAGGCGTTGGGGCGGGCCGAGCTGAAGATGATGGTGAGGCCGTCCTCGGTGATCGTGGGGTGGACGTCCTTGCCGAAGTCGCTGAGCGCGCTGACGTAGGTGACGCCGGTGAACTCGTCGCTGGTGGTCGCGCGCGTGGCCCGGTAGAGGTCGTAGTCCGTGCTGGTGCGGAGCGAGGTGAAGAACATCTCCAGCCGGTCGTCCGTGACCGTCGGGCCGAAGCTCTCGTTGGCGGTGCCGTTCACGTCGGCCAGGAAGACCGCCGGGCCGAAGGTGGGGACCGACGGGAGCGAGGGGTCGGAGCAGGGGCCGTCGTCGTCGACGGCGCCGTCGTCGTCGCCGTCCGGGAGGCCGCCGTCGGTGGCGCCATCGGGGCCGGGGCCGCGGCCGCGGCGCCGGCGGGCGGCGCCACCGCCACGGCCCCGGGAGGCACGCCGGGAGCGGCGGGCGCCTGCAGCCGGACCCTGGTCTCCTCGCCGGCACGGGCGGTCTCGCGATGCCGCACCAGGTCCTGCCCGGCCCGGGCCAGCGTCACGACCTGCACGCCGGGCTCCACCCAGAGGACCTCGTTCACCGGCGTCGTGCCCACCAGCTCGTCGCCGACCCGCACCTCGAAGCCAGGCTGCGCGACCTGGATGACCAGGCAGGCGACCTGCGGCCGGAGCTTCTCGATCATGCGCGTGGCCTCGGCCCGCTCCGCCGCCGTCAGCTTGGGGCTCGGGTCGCCCCGGGCCGCGAGGTAGTCCCGCAGGGCCAGCGCGTTCATGCCGAGCGCCGCCTCGGTCGCCGCGATGTTGAAGAGGATCTTGGGGGAGGGCAGCTCGCGGTACGCCGCGCGGAAGGCCTCACGGGCCGCCGCGTACCGGCCCGCGCGGTAGAGCTTCGTCCCCTCCACGAAGCGGGCGCGGGCGGCCTCCTCCCGTCCCTGCGCGTGCGCCACCGGGACCGAAGCCAGCGTGCAGGTCACCAGTGCCACCGCCAGCGTCCTGGCGAGACGACGAGACGCGCGCGCCGGGCGGATCACCCGGCGATCATAGTCCATCCGGGCTCTCGATGATACGCGGCGCGCCCGCTGCAGCGCGGGGGCCGCGCTTGACCGCCCGCGGTGGCGCCGGCGCGGTCGTGGGCTGGGGCGGGCTCGCGACCCGGACCGCGTCCGCGGTGGACGCAACCGCGAGCGCGCGGGCCGGGGAGAGCCCCCGCTCGCGGTCGAGGCGCCCGGCCAGGCTCTCCCCCTCGAGGTACTCCATCACCATGAAGAGGGTCCCGTCCGCCATCGCGTCGAGATCGATCACCTCGCAGATGTGCCGGTGGCCGAGCGCCGAGGCGATGAACGCCTCGCGGCGGAAGCGCTCGCGGGTCGCGTCGTCCACCGTCTCGGTGCCGCGGAGCAACTTCACGGCGAAGCGCCGCGGCAGGCGAGTGTGGGCGGCCTCGTAGACCACGCCCATCCCCCCCTCGCCGATCATCCGCTCGATGCGGTACGAGTCCTTCAACACCGCGCCGATGAGGCTCGGCCCGGACGCTGGCCGCTGCTCCGACACGTCGTCAGGATATCACGGCCGCGAGACTGGGACCGTGGTCTCCAGCTACGAGCTGGCCGCAAGCGGCCGCGATGTCGTCTCCCCGCGTCGCGCGCAGGTAGGCGGCCAGCCCGTGCCGCTTGAGCAGCTCCTGGAAGCGAAGGACATGTGCCGTCGTGGGGCGCTCGAACTCGAGGCCGCGGTGCGGGTTCCACGGGATGAGGTTGACCTTGGCGGGGATGCCGTGCAGGAGCCGCACCAGCCGCCGCGCGTCGTCGTCGCGGTCGTTGAGCCCTCCGAGGAGCACGTACTCGAACGTCACGCGCCGCCGTCGCGCGAGCGGGTAGGCGCGGATGGCGCCGAGGAGCGCTCCGAGCGGGTAGCGCTTGTTGATGGGCATCAGCCGGCTGCGTAGCTCGTCGGTCGTCGCGTTGAGCGACACCGCCAGGTTGACCTGGAACTCCTCCCGCCCCAGGCGCTCGATGCCCGGGACCAGGCCAGCGGTCGACACCGTGATGCGGCGGGTGGAGAAGCCGTCGCCGAGGTCGTGGGTGAGCAGGCGGATGGCGCGCACCGTCTGGCCGTAGTTGTGGAGCGGTTCGCCCATGCCCATCAAGACCAGGTGCGAGATGCGCCCCTCCATCGAGATGGGAACCCTAACAGGGTTCCCATGCCCTCCCGCGATGGGACCCGCCGGGCGGAGCCCGTCGGGTTCCCGCGCGACTAGCACCCGCGCGCGGTAGACCTCGTCGACGATCTCGCCGGCGGAGAGGTCGCGGGTCAGCCCCAGGGTGGCGGTGGCGCAGAAGCGGCAGCCGAGGGCGCAGCCCACCTGGGTCGAGACGCAGAGGGTCAGCTTACCTTCTTTCGGGGGGGGACTTTCCCGTCCCCCCTCGACGGGCAAAGCCCGTCGAGCCTCCCCCCACCGCGCGCTGGCCGCGCGGTTGCTGTCTTCCGGGATGAGCACCGCCTCGATGCGCGCGCCGTCGACGGCCCGGAGGCAGAGCTTGCGCGTGCCGTCGGACGACGCCTGCACCGCCTCGACCGCGAGCGGCCGCAGGTCGAGCGCCGCGGCCAGCCGCTCGCGCGTGGCGCGCCGCAGGTCGGACATCTCCGCGACCGACGCGGCCCCCTTCTGGTGGATCCAGCGGAAGAGCTGGTCGCCGCGGGAGCGCTGCTCGCCGGCGGCGACCAGCGCGGCGCGGAGCTCCTCGAGCAGGAGGTCGCGGGCGCGCAGCATGGCCTAGTCCTCGAGGACTTCGAGGACCTTGAGGGCGGCGCCGATGCGCCCCAGCGGCGGCATCACGTAGACCCCTTCGACCATGCCGCGCGTCAAGCGCAGCGCCTCCCGCGCGACGGCGACGCCGACGGCGGCCGCGTCCTCGCCCGTGGGCGCCTGCCGCAGGCGCTCGCGCACCTCCGCCGGCACCTGCATGCCGGGCACCTCGTGGTGGAGGAACTCGGCGTTGCGGTAGCTCGCCAGCGGGAGGATGCCCACCAGCACCGGGACGCGCCACGGCTTGATGGCCTCGAGGAAGCGCTCGAGGAGCCGCGGCTCGTAGACCGGCTGGGTCATGACGAACTCGGCGCCGGCCTCGAC
The DNA here is from genome assembly GCA_016218785.1 of Deltaproteobacteria bacterium. Lineage (GTDB taxonomy): Bacteria > Myxococcota_A > Polyangia > JACRCY01 > JACRCY01 > JACRCY01. The sequence goes on along the minus strand of JACRCY010000622.1, from coordinate 2,384 downwards.
CTTGGCGGCGAGGCGCGCCACCTCGCGGTCGAAGTCGACGGCGCCCGGGTTGGCGCCGACGCCGACGAGCAGCGAGGTCGGGGTGCCGATGGCGGTGCCGGCGAGGTCGCGGCCCCGGTTCAGGTCCGCGATGATCCGCACCAGGCCGACCGAGTCGACGTCGTAGACGGCCGTCAGGTTCGGGTAGTCGCCCAGCTTGGGCGGGTCGCCGGTGACGACCAGCACGTTGCGCTGGCCCAGGGCGTGGGCGCCCAGCAGCTCCGCCTGCAGCCCGAGGAGGTTGCGGTCGCGGCAGGTGAAGTGGACCACCGTCTCGAGGCCCAGCTCCTGGCGGAAGACCTGCGCCAGGCTCATGGGGCTCATGCGCGCGCTGGCGCGGGGCCCGTCGGGGACGTTGACCACGTCGACGCCGGCCGCCTGCAGCGCGCGGGCGTGCTCCAGGACCTTCTCCACGCCGAAGCCGTGGGGCGGGTTCACCTCGACCGAGACCACGAACTTCCTGCCGAGCTTGGCGGCGAAGGGGGACTTGGCGGCGGTCGGCGTCGGCGGGGGCAAGGCGGGGGCCGGCTCCATGGCGCCGGCCGGCACCTGCACCTGCACGCGCTGCGGCTTGACCGAGCGCACCATGGCGAGCGTGGCGCGGATGTGCGCGGACGTCGTGCCGCAGCACCCGCCGACGAGCGCGGCGCCGGCGTGGAGGAAGCGCCGCGCGTACTCCGCGAGGTACTCGGGCGACGTGAGGTAGACGACCCGGTTGTCGATGAGCTTCGGGCTGCCGGCGTTGGGCATGGCCGCGATGGGGCGCGTGGTGGCGGTGACGAGCCGCGCGACGGTCTCGAGCATGTCGCTCGGGCCTTCGGAGCAGTTGGCGCCCACCACGTCCACGCTCTCGCCGAGGGCGAGCGCCACCTGCTCGGGGGTCTCGCCGCCGAGCGTGCGCCCCTCCTCGGCGAACGTGGCCGAGGCGATGATCGGCACGTCGGGAGCCACGCGCCGCGCCGCGCGCACGGCGACGAGCATCTCGGCGGTGTTGTTCTGGGTCTCGATGGCGAGCGCGTCCACGCCTCCCTCGCAGAGGCCCGTGATCTGCTCGGCGAACGCCTCGAGCAGCTCCTCGGTCTGCAGGCGGCGCGGGTCGAGGGGACGCCCGAGCGGGCCGACGGAGCCCACCACGAAGGCGCGCGGGCCCACGACCTCCCGCGCCAGCTCCGCGCCGCGACGGTTGATCTCGAGCGTGCGGCTCTCGAGGCCGAACGGCTGCAGCTTGAAGCGGTTGGCGCCGAAGGTGTTGGTCTCCACGAGGTCGGCGCCGGCGGCCAGGTACTCCCGGTGAATGCCGCGCACCAGGTCGGGCTGGGTCAGGTTCACCTCGTCGTAGCACCGGTTGACGTAGACACCGCGGGCATAGAGCATCGTGCCCATGGCGCCGTCGGCGACGAGGACCGACTCGCCGAGCCGCTCCAGCAGCTCCCTGCCGCGTCCTTCGGCCATCCCAGTGCTCCGCTCCGATCAGACCTCGTGGCGCGCTCGGGCGCGCCACGGCCAAGCTTCCGACGGCATTGTGCCGGCCCGAAAGGCTAGCATGTCGCAGGCGGCGAACCAGATCGAGCCCCCAGCGTCCTGGTGTCGTTGACACCATGGTGCCATGGTGTCAATCTAGACGAGGAGGTGAGTCGTGCCGCGAACGGCGAGCCCGAGGACTAGACGCCCCCGGATCAGCATCGACGTGCAGCCCGAATTGCGTCGACGCCTGCGGGTCGCTGCCGCCAAGTGCGACGTCTCCGTGCGGGAGTACGTCATCGAGACGCTGACGCTCAAGCTGCGCGAGGACCTGGGGGAGCCCGGCGAGGAGACGGGCGCCTTGACGGCCCGGACCGACCCCGTGCTCGCGGAGTTGTGGGACAACCCGCGGGACGCCGAGTATGACCGGCGCTAGCCGGGGTGACGTGGTGCTGGTCGGCTTCGTGTTCGCCGACGAATCGGGCAAGAAGCTCCGCCCCGCATTGATCGTCAGCTCGGCCGCGTATCACCGCGGTCGCCACGAGGTTGTCGTGGCGGCCATCACCAGCAACGTCGACCGGCGCCTCGTCGGCGACCACCTCGTGGCCGAGTGGAAGGCGGCCGGACTGTTGTTCCCGTCGGTCGTGACCGGAATCCTGCGCACCGTCAAACGCGACATGGTCGAACGCCGGGTCGGGTCACTGCAGCAGGCGGACCAGCGCGCGGTCGACCTTGCGCTCAGGCGATCCCTGGCGCTCTGAGCCCAAACGCCACAGTTGAAGCGAAGAGCGCCCGTGCTCCCACCCACGTAGTACGTCACGTGCCACGCGCTACGAGCCACGCTGCACGACACACGCTCCACGGCCCAACCCCATCGGCCATCG
>JACRCY010000617.1 GCA_016218785.1 Deltaproteobacteria bacterium | reverse complement strand
CCGATCAACCACAACGACCGCGCCTCGAGCTGCGCCGTGACGTCACCGAGCGGCTCGGGCGTACGCAGGACCGCCCGCCGGCAGCAGTGCCCGGAGGCGGCCTCGAGCACCCACAGGAAGACCCACTCGGCGCGCACGCCTGCGAGCCAGACCTCGCCGGTCGCGGCGTCGAGGGTGGTCGCGATGCCGCCCTCGACCTCGCACATGGCGTCCAGCAGATCGCCGCGCTCGTGTGCTTCGCGGGAGTCCACGACGCGCACGCGGAACGCGCGCCGCACGGCCGCCGCCAGCTCGTCGCGCTGCCGCAGCCAGCCGGCCTGCTCGGCGCCCTCGGTCAGGCCGACGAGACGCGCGGCCTCGTCGCGCGCCGCGAGCGGGTCGGTGCTGGCGAGGGCGGCCACGCGCGCCGCCCGCCGCTGGGCATCGTCGCGCCGCCGCGCGGCGCTCTCGAGGCGGTCCCGCTCGTCGCGCAGCTCCCGCGGCAAGACCCGGGCGTCGATCTGCGGCAGCCGCGCCAGCGCTGCGGCCACGTCGCCCGCGGCGAGCGCGTCACGCGCCGCCCCGAGCGCGGTGATCGCGGCCGTCTGCCGCGCCGCGCGCTGCTCCTCGCGGGCGCGGGCGAGCAACGCCCGGGCGTGGGCCAGCGGCTCGATCACGCCTTCGAGCGGCGCGAGCACCGCGAGCGCTGCCTCGAAACCGCGGGGCGCCTTGAGCGCCGCTTCGGCTCGCTCCGCGGCCACGACCGCCGCGACCAACGCCTCCGGGCGCTCGCGTGGACGGGCAGCGCGGGCCTGCTCGAGCCACTCGAGTGGCGGACTCTGCACCCGTCCCCGGACCGCCGCGCGCTGGTCGTCGTCGAGCGCGAGGTAGCCGAGCAGCGAGTCCGGCTCGAGGCTCGTGTCGCTGGTGAGGCGGCCGACGATCGCCTCCTCCTGAGCCCGGCGCGCGTCGCGTGCTGCGGCCGCCTGGGCCGCCGCGAGGCGCGCCTCCAGGTCGTCGGGCTTGCCGCCGAGCGTCCGGGCCTCATGGACGAGTGACGCCGCACACCCGAGGTCGCCGGCGACGAGGGCCTGCTCCGCCTCGGCGAGTCGCGCGGCCGCGGCCTCCCGGCGCCGGCGCGCGTCGAGCTGCGCCAGCGTGCGACCGGCCAGCTCGCTGTCGGGCCAGCGCGTGAGCAGGGCACGCGCCTGCCGCTCCCCAGTTTCCAGCTCACCACGCTCGAGGGTCCTCATGAGCTCGTCCTCGAGGGGCTGGCGGGCGGCCGCGCGTAGCCGCGCGACGTCCGCCGCCAGCCGCACGAGCTCTGGGTGAGCAGAATCGCGCTCCCGCAGCTCGGCCACGTGCCGCTGCGCCTCGTCGAGCTGGCCCGCCCGGCATGCGTCCTGCGCCAGGATCGCGAGCACCTCGGCCGCTGCGGGGGCTTCCATGCCCTTGAGCAGGCGCACGGCGGTCTTGCGCTCCGAGCAGCACGCCGCGGCCAGCGCGAGGAGGGCGCGCACTCGCGGGCGCGCCATGGTCTCGCTCGGCAAGGCTCCCTCCACCGCGAGCGCGTCCCGGTAGGCCGCGAGGTGGTCGACGAGCAGCTCGAGCAGCGGGACCACCGCCTCTGGTGCGCCACGGCTGAGCCGCACCGCAGCGTCGAGCTGCTCCCGCGCCTCCTCGAAATCGTAGGCTGCGAGCGCCTCCCGGCCGCGCCTCACCAGGTTGGCTGCGCTGGTGGCCCGTCCCGCCGCCGGCAAGGCAGCCGTGGAGCCGGCGGCGGGCGCCATCTCCGCGGCGCCGTCGGTCGAGTCGCCGACGTCGAGCTGCCACTGCACTCGGCAGCGAGCGTCCTCGTCGAGCTCCAGGACAACGGCGTGGCACGCGTCGAGGCCGGCGTAGCGGTGCCAGAGCGTGACCGTCCCCGGGGCTGCGGGGTCGGATCGGGCCTGCACCTCGTCGCCGAAGTCGTGCAGGAGCACGCTCTGCAACCGGGCCTTCACCCGGTAGCGGCGCTCGCGCTCGGTCTCCGGCAGCTCCCGCCCCGTCGGGTTGACGGCGTGGATCAGCTCGAGGAGCCGCCGCGCATCGGCCCGCGCGCGGCCAGCGAGGATGTCTGCGGCGAGCGATTCGGCGCGGGTTGCATCGAGGCGGCCGCGATCCGTCTTCCCCATGAGTACCTGCCACCCCTCGTCACCTGCGGAGCCGACCCGGTCACCGCTGCAACCACCGCGACCACCAACTGCGCGGCCGCGGGCGGGTCGGAGGCACCAGCACCAGCCGGCTGCCCCCGGTCCCCGCCGCGCGCTCGCTGCTCACGACCTCGAGGTTCCGCCGCGCAGGCTCGTACTCGGGGTCGAGCGCCAACGCGTGCTGCAGCGCCCGCTCGGCCTCCTCCAGCTCGTCCAGGAGCAGCAGGGCCAGGCCCAGGTTGCCCCACGACTGGTGGTGATGGTCGTCGAGGGCCAGGCTCGCACGGAACCGCTCGCCCGCACGGGCCGCGTCCTGCTGATCGAGGGCCGCGACACCCTCGCGGTAGATGCGCTCGTAGCGCCGCAGGGCCTCGTGGGTCACGGCCGGGTTGGCGGCGACGCGCGCCTGGGTCAGCTTCTCGATCCCGTCCAGGGACTCGCGCACCATGCACGCGACCTCCTCGTCCGGGTCGAGCGCCGGGCCCCGGCGCCAGGCCGCCTCCGCCTCGTATGGGTGCAGGCGGTGGAGACAGGTCATGCCCAGGTTGAACCAGAACTCGCTGCGGCTGCTGTCGAGCTCCACCGCCTCCTTGAGCAGCGGGTACGCGGCCTCCTGATCGTCCATCTTGGCGAAGACGGTCCCCAGGCCCCAGGCCGCCTGCGCCCGCAAGGGGGTATCCGGCGGCGCTTCGTCGCGCAGCTGCTGCAGGATCCGCTCGGCGCGCTGGAGCCGCCCCGCCTCGGCGTCGGTCATGCCGTCGTCGAACCGCGCCTCCCAGTCCGCCAGGTTCACGATCCAGCGTTCGCCGGCGGCTGCGTTGAGACCTCGCGCGCCGGCCCGGAGGCGCGCGAGGCGATCGGCTCGCTGCTTCCGCTTCTGCGCCCGGCGGCGCTCGCGTCGCGTGTTGGCACTGCCGCGACCCTTGCCCATTCGATCCCTCGCCGTGGTCCCGGACGAGGAAGGTACCACGAATCGGTCAGTGCCCGGCCCGCTCGCAGCCGCCCGTGGACAGGGCCGTGCCGCCCCGGTGGCGCTGGATCTTGTCGGGACGCGATTGGCGGTCCTGAGCGCGACCGGGGGATGACTCCGGCCTCGAGATGCCGTACTCTTGATCTCGGAGGTAGCATGTTCGCCCGTCTCCACCGCCACCCCGTCGAGCCCGGGCCCCTATCGCTGCGGGACCTCGACAGCCTCCTCGCCCGCCTGCCGGTCCGGGAGCGGGCGGCCGTGGCGTGGGCGCCGCAGACCATCCGGGGGGCGCTGCGCCAACTGCTCGAGGGCCCGCCCGACCCTGCGCTCGTGGCCAAGGCGACCGTCGAGGTGATCCGGGCGTTCCACGGGTGCTGGCCGGTGCTCTCGGCGATCTTCGCCAACCCCGGCGCTCTCCGGGCCGAGATCGAGGGGCACTGGCGGCAAAAGCTGCCGCTGCTCCGCGAGTACCTCGCCGATCCCGCCGTGGCCGACGAGGCCGAGTGGGCTTTCCGGGCCGTGGGGAGCATGTTCGACCTCATGCTTACCATCGACCCCGAGGAGTTCACCTCGAGCGCCGAGGGGCCCGCGAGCGGCCAGGTGCTGGACGTTACCGGGGATGACGCCGCTGGCCTGCTGCGGGCCCAGGTGCTCCTCATGGCGGTGCTCGAAGCCGCCGAGCAGGGCGACCCGCCCGCGGTCGCCGCCGAGTTGGCGGAGTTGGCCTACGATGAGGCAGCGGTGGGCGTGGCCGCGCTGGCCCGACTGGGGTTGAGGATCGATCCATTCAGGGGCGAGAGCGCCGGGGAGCGCGGCACCCGGCTGCTGCGGTACGCCGATCACGCCCGCGTCGCCCTCAGCTCTGGCGACATGGCGGCGCTCGAGGCGGCCCGGCTGCAGGACCTGCGGTGACCGAGCTCCGGCTGCTCGACACCTGCGTGGTGTCTCAGTACCTGGCCCCCGACGCTCCGACGAAGTACCCTGCTCTCGTGCAGTGGGTGCGCGATCTGGTGACGGGCCAGGGCGTGTGCCTCTCGGTGGTGACGGTCTACGAGCTGCGGCGCGGGGTACGGCTGCTGGTCGCCCGGGGCGAGGGCCGCCGCAAGGAACGGCGCCTGAACATGTTCCTGCAGGAGGCGACGGCGCTATCGCTCGACCACGACAGCGGCAAGGGCTGGAATGTCGCCGCCGACCTCTGGGTGAAGGGGCAGATGCACAGGCCGGCGCTCAACGTGGCCGAAGCAGACCTGCTTATCTTGGCGACGGCCATCGTCCACGGCCGCGTCCTGCTCACGACCGATGCCGCTCTCGGAGAACGAGCCCGAGAGCTGGGCGTCGGCGAGGCGGTTGAGGTAGCGCCGCTCGGCTGAGGCAGGTGTCTGTCACCCATTTGTCACCGGCGTGCTGCGGCGCGGGGGTAGACCAAGCGAACTTCGGTAGTTGGCAGGTCGTCATCCAGGACTG